>JBARXR010000001.1:0-9292 GCA_049647445.1 Jannaschia sp.
ATGCGGACGAGATTTCGATGGGGCCGGACGGTCCGGTCTATTCCTCGAACCATTCCGGCGGGATTCTGGGTGGAATCAGCACGGGGCAGGATGTCGTGGTGCGTTTTTCGGTCAAGCCCACGTCGTCGATCCTGTCCGAGCGGAAGACGATCACCAAGTCTGGCGAGGACACGACGATCATCACCAAGGGGCGGCACGATCCCTGCGTCGGGATCCGGGCGGTTCCCGTGGCGGAAGCGATGATGGCCTGCGTCGTGCTCGACCACCTGTTGCTGCACCGGGGTCAGGTCGGGGATGGCGGCGGCGGGCGGATCGGAAGCTGAAAACGGCCCCCGCGCAGAAGCGCGAGGGCCGGTGCGCCCGCGACAGAGGCAGGTCAGGTCAGTGGGTCTTGAGGTCTGACGTCGTGTCCGGCTTGGTCCCGGCGGCTGTCTCGAGGTTCCGGGCGACGTCTTCGGGGGTAGGCATGTTCTTGCGCGCCTCCGTCAGGGTTTCGGTCGCCGCAGCCCGCAGCTTTTCCTTTTCCTCGGCGAAAATGCGTTCGGCCTCGGCGATGGCACGGTCACGGTATTGGCCGAAGGTCGAATCCTCCTGCCGGGTGCGGGGTAGGGACGCGCCGATGGCGGCGCCGATCCCGAAGGCAATCAGGCCGGCGACAAGCGGTTTGCTGTCGAAGGCGTCGCGACCGGACGCGGCATAGGCGCCCGCCCGTTCCGCAGCCGCCTGACTGGCGCTGTGGGCGGCCTCCCGTGCGCGGATGACGCGGCGGCGGGCGGCCTCGGAAAGATCCTCGGTGCCGTGCGTGATCCGCTCGGTCAGGGTCATTTCGGATGTGTCGTGATGGTCGGATTGATAGGTCATGGGGGAGGTGTCTCCTTTCGCAGGGGTTATGGCAGGGTCGGGGTGGGACGGATCGGCGGCCGTCTGGACGGCTGCAATCCTGTCGTCGAACCCGGCCAGGGAATGGTCCGCGTGTCTGAAGTCCGATACGGGTTCGGACTCCCGCGTGTCGTAGACGGGTGTCGCCGGACCGGCACGCGGCGGTGTCCGGACGGGGGGAGCGGCTTGCGCCGATGCCGCGCCCGACGCGAGCCAAGCGAGGCCCGCCCCGGCGAGAGACGCCGCGACGGGGTTGGCGCGCACCTGGCGGATCACGCTTTCCGCGACATGTCCGCCGTGACGCCGCAGGTAATCGCCGGCCAGATCGACCAGGGCGTCGGGGGCGAACTGCTGCTGCAGGGCGGTGATCGACTGCGCAAGCGCGGCGCGCTCGGCCTCGATCTCGCGTTCGATGTCTTCAGGCGTGCGGTTGGTCATCAGAGCGTCTCCCGCACGACGGCTGCATCGCGCTTGATGTTCCGGGTGGTCCGCGTCGGCACGAAGGCGGCCGGTTTCAAGTCGCGGATACCCTTGAGCGCCATGAGAAAGGCGATCAGCCCGAACCCGGCACCGACGATCAGCGCTGCCCATCCCGGCTCCAGCCCGGCCGCCGCGATCGCGGCGACAAGTGCGCCGGCCAAGACATTCAGGGCCACGAGCGCCACGACAAGCGCCGCGACGATCAGGCCTATGGCGAGGGCCGCGCGGTTGGCGCTTTGCGACAGCTCGGCCCGCGCGAGGTCGATTTCATGTCGGACCAGCCGCGTCAGATGCGACAGCACCTCGCCGATCAGGGACGGCTGATCCCGTGGGGGCGACTGGTCTGTCATCGGGGTGCCCCGGGATAGTCGGTGGCCCGCGCGTACTGCGGTGCGGGCACGGGATGCCGGTCTGCTTCGGAGGCCTTGAGCAGACGGGACAGGGCGAAACCCGCGATGGCGGCACCGCCGAGGAACAAGGCCGGGTTCTGGCGCGCGAAACGGGTCAGATCGCTGGTCACGGACGAAAGATCCTGGTGGCGCACGAAGTCGGCCGCACGGGTGAGGTTGGTCGCGACATAGTCGGCGGCCTGCGCCTCATAGCTGCCGGGCTCGAAGGAGCGGCCAGCCGCGCGCAGGTCGTCGGCCTTGTCCTCGATCGCATGGGTGGCCTGTGCCTTGGCTGCCGCGGCCTTGTCGGATGCGATGCTGCGGGCCTTGTCGCCCAGGGTGTCGGCATGGGCCTTCGCGTCGTCGGCGAGGTCCTTGGCCGCGTCCTTGGGATTTTTGGATGTCGGGGCGCTGGTGGCGGCGTGTGTCTGATGCTTGGACATTGGGTCCTCCTTAGGGCGGACGAATGGTGGGGTTCGGTCGGATCGGGGGGATCAGGCGACCAGGTTGATGACGGCGAGCGCTACGACGACGACGCCGATGATGTAGAAGATGCTTCTCATCCCGAGACTCCTTGCGTTGATCTGTCACGGTCGCGGGGGGCGGCCGGGTTCAGAAGGTCAACGCGAGGTCACGCAGAATTGTTCCGCGTCCGGCGGGCCTAGGCGGCGCGCTGCAGGCGGGAGAGTTGCACGGCGAGAATGCCGAAGGTCACCACCACGACCCCGAAGACGTCGAGCGGCCCCAACTGTTCATTCAGAAGGGCCCAGGCGACGACGACCCCGAAGAACGGGTTCAGGAAATGGAACGTGGCCGCCGGCGTCGCGCCCAGGCGCTCGACCAGCAGGAACCATGTCCAGGTCGCAGCGAGGCCGGGAACGAGAATGGTGTAGACGAAGGCGGCGGCGAGACGCGGCGTCCACGTGACCTCCCAGGTTTCCAGCGCGAGGCCGACCGGCAGCAGGGCCGCCGAACCCACGATCATCTGCAGGCCCACCACCATCAGGAGGTTACCGCCGCCCGACGCCCCCCGCACCGTCAGCGTGGCGGCCGTCAGGGCCAGTGCCCCCATGATGCAGAACGCGATGCCCAGAAGGTCGGTGCCGCCCTGCACCCGCGTGCCCATGATCAGAAGCATTCCGACCGTCCCCGCGAGCAGGCCGAACACGCCCAGCAGGCGCGTCCGTTCCGAGAAGATCACCCAGTTCGCGAGGGCCACGAAGAGCGGCAGGCAGGAGGCGATGATCGCCGCGAGCGAGGCCTCGATCCACTGCATCGCAACGAAATTGAGACCGAGGTAAAGGGCATTCTGGCAGATGCCGAAGATCACCACCGCCCGCCATTGACCGCGCGTCAGGCGCATCCGCTGGCCGATGGCATAGGCGATGGCGATCCCGAGGAGGCCCGCGATGGCGAAGCGCAGCGACAGGGCGAGGATCGGCGGCGCCTCCGATACGATGATGCGGGCGGAGGTGAAGGCCGAGGACCACATGAAAGCGAAAAGGGTGCCGTAGAGGAGGGCGCGGGTGTCCATCGGAAAAGTCCTGTGGTCGGTGCCGCGACCATGGCGATCTGGCCGGGGAGCGCAAGGATCGAAGCGGCCCCGAACAAAAACGGGCCGCCCGAAGGCGGCCCGACCGGGATTGCGCCGATACCGGAGTATCAGCCGTTCACGGAATCCTTGAGGGCCTTCGCGATGGTCATCTTGACCACCTTGTCGGCCTCCTTCTTGAACTGCTCGCCGGTGGCGGGGTTGCGCACCATGCGCTCGGGACGCTCTCGGCACATGATCTTGCCGACGCCGGGCAGGGTCACGGCACCGCCGTTGGATACCTCGTCGGTGATCACACCAACGATGGCGTCAAGCGCGGCAGTCGCCGTCTTCTTGTCGGCATCCATTTTTTCGGCCAGTGCTGCGACCAGCTGCGTCTTCGTCATCGGTTTCTGTGCCATGCTGCGGCTCTCCCTTTCCAAGGCAAGTTTGGTTGTGGCTTCGGTCAACCTACCCATAGTTGCGGCGGCTCACAACAATTTGTGACCCGCATAACGCAGTGACCTAGCGGATTTCTGCGTCATAGGAAGGCGGTTTCTTCGAAACTGCGCAACTTGCGCGAATGCAGACGCTCAAGCGGCATCTCGCGCAGGGTCTCCATTGCGCGGATTCCGATCAGCAGATGACGGCTCACTTGGGTTCTGTAGAACGCCGATGCCATTCCCGGAAGCTTCAATTCGCCGTGGAGCGGCTTGTCGCTGACGCACAGCAGCGTGCCGTAGGGCACCCGGAAGCGGAAGCCGTTGGCGGCGATGGTGGCGCTTTCCATGTCGAGGGCGATGGCGCGCGATTGCGACAGCCGCTGAACGGGGCCGGCCTGTTCGCGCAGCTCCCAGTTGCGGTTATCGATCGTGGCCACCGTTCCGGTGCGCATGATCCGCTTGAGTTCATAGCCCTCAAGCTCCGTCACGGCCTCTACGGCGTCTTCCAGCGCCACCTGCACTTCGGCCAGCGCGGGGATCGGCACCCAGATCGGCAGGTCGTCGTCGAGCACGTGATCCTCGCGCAGGTAGGCATGCGCCAACACGAAATCGCCGAGGCTCTGGGAATTGCGCAAACCGGCGCAGTGCCCGACCATCAGCCACACGTGCGGACGCAGGACGGCGATGTGGTCGGTCGCCGTCTTGGCGTTCGAGGGGCCGACGCCGATATTGACCAGCGTGATGCCCGCGTTGTCGGCACGGGTCAGGTGATAGGTCGGCATCTGCGGCATCTTGGGCGGATCGACCATCGGGGCGTCCGGGTCCGCGCCGGTCAGCCGCTGGCCGTTCGGGCCGACCAGTTCGACATAGCCGGACGCCGGGTCGCGCAGGGCATCCCGGGCGTAGGCGATGAATTCATCGACGTAAAATTGGTAGTTGGTGAAGAGAACGTGGTTCTGGAAATCATCCGGATCGGTGGCGGTGTAATGCGCCAGCCGGGCCAGCGAATAATCGACGCGCTGGGCCGTGAACGGGGCGAGGGGTCGCGCGCCGTCCTCGAAGGTGAAACCGGTGCCGTTGACGATGGCGTCGTTCGTCGTTTCGAGGTCCGGCACGTCGAAGACGTCGCGCATCAGGAACGGCAGCACGCCATCCTGGGGCACGGTCATCTGCGCGTCGCCGAGGACGGCGAAATGCACCGGGATCGGGGTGTCCGAATAGCCGACGGAGACCGGGACCTCGTGCGAGCGGATCAGCAAGGAAAGCTGTGCGGTCAGATATTTCTCGAACAGGTCGGGCCGGGTGATCGTGGCGGCATAGTGCCCCGGCTCGGCGACATGGCCGAAGGACAGACGACTGTCGGTGCGCGCGAAGCTGGTCGTCGTCATGCGCACCTCCGGATAGAAGGCGCGGTAGCGGCAATCGGGAACCCCGCCGGCGATCGCCTGCGCAAAGCTGTGACGCAGGTAATCGGTCGCCTCCGCATAGAGGCGGCGCAGCTCCGCAACCGCCTCGGCGGCGTCTGAGAAGGACATGTGCTCCTGCTGATCAGGTGCGCGGATCGGGGTCATGTCTGTCATGGGGTCAGGGTAAGCTCGGTAAGTTCGAATTTCGTGACATCCACCAGCCCGAGGTCGCTGATCCTGAGTTCCGGGATCACGACGAGGGCCAGCAGGGAGTGCTGCATGTAGGCGTTGTTGAGGGTGCAACCGGCGTCGCGCATGGCGGCCATCAGCGCATCGGCTTTCGCGGCGACCTCGGTTGCGGGGCTGTCGGACATCAGGCCGGCGATCGGCAGTTCGATCAACGCCCGTTCCTGCCCGTCGATGAACAGCGTGACGCCGCCCCCCACCTCGGCGAGACGATTGGCGGCGACGGACATATGGGTGCGGTTGGTGCCGACCACGATCATGTGGTGACTGTCGTGTGCCACGGTGGAGGCCATTGCCATGTGCCCGGTGTAGCCGAAGCCCGACACGAAGGCATTGGTGACGCCCCCGGTGCCGCGATGCCGTTCCACGAGAGCGATCTGGCAGGTGTCGCCCGTGCCTTCGATCAGGCCGCCTTCGACCGGCAGGGTTCGGGTGAGCGCCTTGGTCGGCGCCTGGTTCTCGACCACCCCGATGACCCGGACAGTGACTTCGCTCACGTCATCCGGTGCGGCGATCTCGAAGTCGGATGGGCCGAGCGGGTCGCCAAGATGCACGGTGTTGCGGGCCGCGTCGGGCCAGTCGATGTGGGGGCAGGTCACGGTCAGCTTGCCGTCCTGCGCGACCGTTTGGCCGAGGGCGATGACGTGCTCGATGGGCAGGTCGGTGAGGGACGACGTCAGGATCAGGTCGGCGCGGCGCCCCGGCGCGATGGAGCCGAGTTCGCGTTCAAGGCCGAAATGGGTGGCCGTGTTGATCGTGCACATCTGCAGCGCAACCAACGGGTCGCACCCGCAGGCGATGGCATGGCGCAGAACGCGGTTCATATGGCCGTCGTTCACCAGCGTTCCGGCCATGCAATCATCGGTGCAGAGGATGAAATTGCGCGGGTCGAGGCCCTTTTCGGTAACGGCGGTGATCTGGGTTTCCACGTCATACCATGCGGACCCAAGCCGCATCATCGACCGCATCCCCTGCCGCACGCGGGCGATGGCGTCGGCCTCGCAGGTGCCCTCGTGGTCGTCGGCGGGGCCACCGGCGGCATAGGCGTGGAAATCGGGTCCGAGGTCGGGAGAGGCATAGTGGCCGCCGATCACCTTGCCGGCCCGCGCGGTCACCGCCATCTGTTCCAGCATCTGCTGGCTGCCGCGGATGACGCCGGGAAAGTTCATCATCTCGCCCATGCCGACGATGCCGGGCCAGGTCATCGCCTGGGCCACATCCTCCGGTCCGATTTCGTGACCCGTCGTCTCGAGGCCGGGCGCGGAGGGTGCGCAGGACGGCATCTGGACAAACATCGAACAGGGCAGGCCCCGCGCCTCGTCGTGCATCAGGCGCACGCCGGGCAGGCCCAGCACGTTGGCGATCTCGTGGGGGTCGGTGAACATCGCGGTCGTCCCGTGCGGGATCACGGCGGCGGCGAATTCGGCGGGGGTCAGCATGCCGGATTCGACGTGCATATGGGCGTCGAGAAGGCCGGGAATGACGTGGCGCCCGGCGGCGTCGATCACCTCGGTGTCGGGACCGATGCAATGCGACGCATCCGGCCCGACATAGGCGAACCGGCCGTGGGCGATTGCGATCTGCCAGTCGAGTACTTCGCGCGTGTGAACAAGGACGACGCGCCCTCCGGTGATGACGGTGTCGGCCGGCTTGCGCCCCGCCGCGATGGCGATGAGGTCGGCGGCGGCTTCGGGCCATGTCGGAAGGGTTTCTGGCGTCATGAGCAAGGGTGTCACGGGATCGCGGGGGGTGCAAGCAGGGGGCGCGGGCGCGTCCCGCTGCGGCACCCTGTCCCAAGTGGCCTTTTGTGAAAGGACGCCCGGAACCGGACCCGGAGACCTGGCGTTTGGCGCGATGGATCTTCCAGACCTCATCTACTATCCGGATGACCGGCCCGGCATCTCGCGGCGCAGGGCGGGCAAGGGGTTCTCGTATCGGGCGGCCGACGGCACGACCATCGACGACGAAGACGAGCGGACCCGGATCGCGGCGCTTGCCGTGCCGCCGGCTTATCAAAAGGTCTGGATCTCGCCAGAGGCACGCGGCCATCTGCAGGCGACCGGTTTCGATGAGCGTGCGCGCAAGCAGTATCGATATCACCCGCGCTGGTCGGACTGGCGCGCGGCGTCGAAATTCTCGCATCTGGCCGCGTTCGGGCGGTCCCTTCCGCGCTTGCGGCGCAAGGTGCACGACAGCCTGAAGGGCGAGGCAGGCGCGCGAGACTTCGCCATCGCCGCTCTGGTCCGGCTGATCGACCGCAGTTCGATCCGTATAGGATCCGAGGCCTACCGCGAGGAGAACGGCACCGAAGGCGCCACGACCCTGCGCAGCCGGAACCTCAGGCTGACGGACGGGCACATCCGCCTCGACTGGACGGCGAAGGGCGGCAAGCGCGTCCGGCGGCAACTGTCCGACCGGACGCTGGCGCAGGCGCTGCACGACCTGTCCGACCTGCCGGGTGCGCCGATCTTCGAATGGATCGACGGCGCGACGCGGCGGCAGGTCCATGCGGATCAGGTCAACGACTGGCTGCGCGAGGCCACCGGCGAGGACGGCGCGTCCGCCAAGACGTTCCGCACGTGGAACGGGTCGGTGGCCGCGCTCGACGCCGCGCGGAGCGAAGGTAAAGGAGTGACGATCAAGACCATGGCGGAGGCCGGGGCCGAGGTGCTGCACAACACGCCGACGATCGCGCGCAATTCCTATATCCACCCGCAGGTCATCGCGCTGTCCGAGACCTGGCGCCGGATCGAGGTCCCGGACGGGCCGACCGGTCTCAGGCAGGGAGAGCGGGCCCTGCTCGCGCTGTTAGGTCAGGAGCGGTAGGTCGCCAACGAAGCCGATCCGGTTCAAGACCCAGTAGGTGCCGATGGCGGCGATCACGGCGGAGCAGGGGATGGCGATGGCGCGGCGATACCAGGGCTTGCGCCCGAATGGCAGGCCGAGAAGCAGGAAAGCGATGGCGATCACCGCAAGCTGTCCGAGTTCCACGCCCACGTTGAACGAGATCAGCGAGGCGACGAAATAATTGTCGAGGCCGAAGTCCGACAGAACCGAAGCGAACCCGAGGCCGTGCAGGAGGCCGAAGCCGAACACGACGCCGATGCGGCCCCAGCCGATGGTCTTGCGTTCCGGCCCGAAGATGTTCTCGACCGCGACGTAGACGATGGAGGCGGCGATGATCGTCTCGACGATCCAGAGGCCGCTTTCGGGAATACTGACGACGCCCGTCGTGGCCAGCGCGAGGGTCACCGTGTGCGCCGCCGTGAAGGCGGTCACCTGCCACAGCAGCGGACGCCACGCGAGGGCATAGAAGAAAAGACCCAGCACGAACAGGATGTGATCGAGGCCCTTGGGGATGATGTGGTCGAAACCGGACACGACATACCGAAGGATCGTGCCGCCAAGACCCTGCTCGGCGACACCGGTGCGCGGCATCGGATCGCTGAGCGTGCCGTTGGTCAGATACGCCTCGTAGCTGTCGCCCTCGGCCCCGACCTGTCGCAGGATCAGGCCGCCGAGCTGCTGGTCCCACCCCACGACGACAGGGCTATCGTCGTCGGGAAGCGGGACGGTCAGCGTCAGCGTGCTGTCGCGACGCAACGCGGTGTTGCCGACCTCGGGAATGTCGATCGAGGCGATGTCGGGCGAGAGGGGCATGTCCCCGGCGCTCAGGCGAAACTGTTCGGCGACAGTCGGCCAGACCTCGCGGAACGCCTGCTCCAGCGCGTCCGGCGGCAGCGCGCGCAACCTGTCGTAGGTTCCGGCGAGCGGTGACTCGTTGGTGTCCGACACGGCCGTCAGATCGATGCCGGCGATGATCGGCTCCAACGAGAGACGGAGCGTCATCGTGGCCTCGTCCGCGCCCAGTCGCACATCGGCGACCGCAGGCTGCACCTCATGTGCCGAGACCGTGAC
>JBARXR010000002.1:0-8704 GCA_049647445.1 Jannaschia sp.
GGCGTCACCCCACCACCCCCATAAGCTCCCGCCACTCGCCCTTGCTCATCCCGCTCGTCTCCTGTGTGACCTCCTCGCCCGCGACCATGCGGCGGACGCAGTTGATGCCTTTGGCGGAGAGTTGGGCGCCGCCGAGGCGGTAGTCTTCGAACGCTCCGTAGGCGGCGGGGACCCAGTCTTTAACGATTTCGCAAAGCTTTTCGGCGTAGACCCTGATCTCCGTTTGCGCGTGGGCGTCGGCGCGCAGGCGGAGGAAGTGAAACAGGTTGTGGAGGTCAACTTTCCAGTACCATTGCGTGTAGATGTTCGCGGGCAGGTTCATGCGGGCGAGTTCGCGGGCGAGGCCCTGTTGGCCGTCTTGCGCGATCATCGCCTCGTAGTGGTCATAAGCCGTGTCGCTGTCGGTGCGCAGCCAGTCGAGGACGCGTTGGGCCTCCTCCCCGGACAGGGCCTCGCCACGGCCCTGGTTGTTGACGACGGATTGCGCGGCAAGGTCTTCGGGGGCCGGGATGTAGAATTCGCGGTCGAGGATCGAGTAGCGGGCGGAGTATTCGTTCACGTTGGCGGTGCGGTGGCGGATCCACTGGCGGGCGACGAAGACGGGCAGTTTGACGTGCAGCTTGATCTCGCACATCTCGAACGGGGTCGAATGCCAGTGGCGCATGAGGTAGCGGATCAGGCCCTCGTCGTTCGAGACGGCCTTGGTGCCGCGACCGTACGACACGCGGGCGGCCTGACAGATGGCGGAATCGTCGCCCATGTAGTCGATGACGCGGATGAAGCCGTGATCGAGGACCGGGTGCGCGGTGTAGAGGTGCGCCTCCATCCCCGGCACGGTGGCGCGGCGGGTCTGGTGGGACTGGGCCCGCTGGGCGTCGATCTCGGCCTGTTGGTCTGGGGTCAGGGGCATGTCGGTCCTTCCACGTGATTCCGTCATAGATAGCTTGGCGGGTCCGGACGGGGAACCTGTCGCGCGCGGGTCAGCGGCGCGTCACGGGCGGGTCAGGTTTTCCATACTGACGCTGCGTCAAGCGGCGTCCTAAGGAGAGTGTCTGCGATAGAAGGCGCCCGAAGATGAGCCAGACCCTGCCCCCCGCCGCGATTGTCGTTCTGCTGATGTTGACGGGAGGGGGATATGCGCTCGCGACTGTCGGCCTCAAGCTGGCGAGCGGGGCGGTGACGGTGGTCTCGGTCGCCCTGATCCTGACCGGCCTTGCGGCGGCCGTGCTGTCGGAGGTGGCGCTGTTGCGGGTGGCGGACCTGCCGGTGGTGTATCTGGCGATCGTGGTGTTCGAGACGTTGCTGGTGCTGGGCTATGCCGCAACGGTCGGCGGCGCGCTGACGCCGATGCAGGTTGTCGGTGCGGTTTTCGTCCTGGGGGGGTTCGGGCTGGTGACGATGCAGGTCTGAAGCGGCGGCGCGGACCTGCGTCGCACCATTGGACCCGGCACCTTCACGCGCTAATGTTTCGCCGAACAACGTGCTGCATCCCGAAAGGACCCCCCATGCCCATCACCTATCTGCACACAATGGTTCGCGTTAAGGACCTGGACGCCTCGATTGCCTTCTACAAGCGTCTGGGGCTGGTGGAGCGGCGGCGGTCGGAGAGCGAACAGGGCCGGTTCACACTGGTGTTTCTCTGCCCCCCGGACCAGGCCGACGGTCACGCGGACATCGAGCTTACGTACAATTGGGATGGCGACGACGGCCTGCCGTCCGACAGCCGTCACTTCGGGCATCTGGCGTATACGGTCGACGACATCTATGCGACCTGCCAAGACCTGATGGATGCGGGCATCACGATCAATCGCCCCCCGCGCGACGGTCACATGGCCTTCGTCCGGTCGCCGGACAACGTGTCGGTCGAGCTTTTGCAGGCGGGGGACCGCAAGCCGCCGCAGGAGCCTTGGGCAAGCATGGACAATACCGGGCATTGGTAAGGATTGTTTCTGCCGCGCCGTGGCATTGCCCCAATCCCCCCTCACTTCCGGCTGTCTTTACCGACAAGGTGCAAGGCGATACGGGCGAGTCCCCCGGCTGATCGTCGGGGTGCCTGCGACTTAGAAAGGTCAAAAGCAGCAATGTCACGCGTGCAGAACTTCCTCCGCGACGAAAGCGGCACCGCAACGGTCGAGTGGGTTGTGTTGACAGCCGTCACCATCGGCATGGCGGTCGCCACGGTCAATGTCATCAAGAGCGGCACGGCCGTCGCGGGGCAACAACTCGATTCGTCGTTCTCATCTGGGAAAGATGGCGCACAGCCTGACGTCCGGGTCGTGCACGACATGGCGTTCGTGGGGGTTGTCCGGCATGAACTGGGCGGCTTCACCCTTGAAGAGATGAACACGGTCACGGCCTTCATCGATGACATGCGCATCTACTTCGACGCGAACCCCGACCTGTTGTCGGAGCCCGAAGAGGAGATGATCAGCGATTTCGATGTCGCCCTGGGTCTGACCTGGACGGACATCGGACAGCCGCGTCCGCGCGGTGGCGTCTGGACGGAAGAAGCCGTCGCGGCCCTTCCGGGAGAGTTTCAGGCGCTGGCCTACACCAACTGAGCGTTTTCCCGGTCCGGCGACGCCGCCGTAAATTCGCCGCAACCCGCTCCTAAGGTGCCCATGTAAAAGTTAATCAGGATTGAACACCATGGGTGTCGTCGAGTTTACACGTGCAGACGCAGGCGCCGTGACCGTTGACTGGGTCGTTCTGACGGCGGCGACCGTGGGGATGGTTCTGGCGATGATGACCGTCATCAGCCGCGGGGTCGAACACTCGGTCAACGATATCGACGACCACCTGAACGCGCCTTCGGTCGTCACCCGGATGTACAACGGCTTCGGGTATGCGCCCCACGATACGTCGCGGTTCAACGCCTTGCTTGTGGATATGGCCGGGCTGGACACCGGCGACCTCGAACAGATGGCCGCCTATTCCAATCTCCTGAACGGAACGGTGGGTGACGAAACCGACCCCGACATCGCGGGCCAGATCGCGGATTTCAATGCCGCCGTCGACATGGCCTATGCGAACGCGAAGACGACGCGGCACACGGGAACGACATTCGATCAGGCCGAACTGACACGGATCAGCGCCGAGATGGGATACGACACGGCGGCGCTTGCCGAAGGGTGACGCGCGTCGTCTCGGGCGGGCCGGGTTGTGGTGGGTCAGCCGACGGGGAGGACCGCAGCGGCCACCCGCCGCCCTTCCCCCACCAGAACATTGTAGGTGCGGCACGCGGCCGGGCTGTTCATGACCTCAAGCCCGAGGCCCGCCTGTTCGACGGTCGCGCGGAAGTCCGCGGGGACATGCGCGATGTCCGGGCCGGTTCCGACAAGGATGAAATCGACGGTCCCGGCAAGTCGCGTCAGCGCAGCCGTATCCGCATACCCGTTCCACCCGCTGATCGCGCCCGGATGCAGCACCAATGCGCCCTCCACGACCTCTCCACCGACGCGGAAAAAGCCGGGGCCGTAGCCGTCGAACGGGCGGGCATCGTCGAAGGTGACTTCGGTCAGGTTCATGGCATGCTCCAGATCGGAAGGGCCATCAACGCGGCACCCGCGATGATGACATAGGCGGCGGTGCGATACATCTTCTCCCGCTCGGGTCGGAAGAGACGTGCACCGACGACGTTTGCACACAGATAGGGCAGGATCAGCGCCGCGCCAAGGATCAGCGGCGCGACCGTAAGTCGCCCCTGCGCCCAGAGGACGGCAAGCAGGATCCCGTCCCAGAGCACGAGATAGAGCAGGATATTCGCCCGGATCACCGCCGGAGGCAAAGTGGTCGACATGTAGGTGAGGATGACAGGCGGCCCGGAGAGACCGGACACACCGCCGAGAAACCCCGAGGCCGCGCCGCTGCCTGCGATGATCGCGGGCGACATCCGGCCGTGCCAGCGCCAGCCGGACGCCAACAGGGCGACCGTCAGCAGACAGAGGACCGCAACCACCCAGCGAAACATGCCGTTGCCCATGCGGTCGAGCGTCCACAGACCGGGCAACAGGGCAAGTGCGGCACAGATCGCGAGGCCGAGGACCTGTTTTCCACGCCCGTCGCGGAGGGCACGGGGCACGTTCGGCAGCGGGCCGATGATGTCCATGACGGTCATCGTCACAAGCACCCAGATCGGCGGCAGGACAGTGGAGGCGAGCGGGACATAGATCAGCGCGGTCCCGAAGCCGGAAAATCCCCGCACGACCCCGGCAAGGCAGGCCACCGCCAACAGACCCGCGAATTGCGGCAAGGTAACCCCAAGACCTGCGGCAACGGTGTCGATCATGCTGTCCGGGTCCGCCCTTTGATACGTTTGGCCGGGACACTTGCCGACAATTCGCTTGATTGCTTCTCGCTGGCGAACAGTTCCGGGCGAGGCTTGCCGCGTCGGTGCCACATTGGCGCGGTATTCACCGGCTCACAAGTATGCTGAACCGACCTTCCGGAGCCTGACCGTGCCCAAGATGCCTTTCCTGATGTCCGAAAGTGGCGCCGTCACGGTCGATTGGGTTGTCCTGACGGCCGCCGTCGCCGGCGTCGCGCTTGCGACGCTGGGTGTCCTGGCGGGCGGCCTGGCCCAGGCAAACCGTGCGGTCGAAACGCAGATGAGCGAAACCAATGCCGTGGGCGATACGTGGGCGGCCGCGATGCGGAACTACCAGCCGCACAATGGCGTGTTCTACGGCACCGTCTACGATGCGTGGTCGACCTTGTCGGACGACGACCTGGACCAGATGAACCGCCTCGTGAATGACGTGGTGGCGGAAATGGCGCCCCTTGCGGAAACCGCCGACGACAATGGACAACTCAACGATCTGTCGTTCGCAATCGGTCGCGTCTATTCGGACAGGGTGCGCAAGCGCCCGGAGGCCATCGGGGCGGATCCTGTCGAAGTCGAGCGGATCTTCGCCCTGATGGGGTGGAACGACGAGACGATGTCAGCGACCTACTGAGCGGGGCATCGGTCAGGCATCGACGTCGGCAAACTGCGTTCCGGCATCGGACGGCTTTTTCGGATCCCGGTCTATCCCGAGCATCAGCACGACGTTCTTGGCCACGTAGACCGAGGAATATGTGCCGACGACGACACCCCAGAAGATCGCGAAGACGAACCCCCGGATCACATCCCCACCGAGCACGAGGAGCGCGAGCAGCGCGATCAGCGTCGTGCCGGATGTCATGAGGGTACGGGACAGGGTTTCGTTTACCGAGCGGTTCATCACGTCGATCAGCGGCGTCTTCTTGAACTTTATCAGGTTCTCGCGCAGGCGGTCGAAGATCACGACTGTGTCGTTGATCGAATATCCGATGATCGTCAGGATCGCGGCGATCGTGGCCAGATCGAAGCGGATTTGCAGGATCGAGAATATCCCGATCGTCAGGATGACATCGTGGAAAAGCGCGGCGACGGCACCGACCGAAAACTGCCACTCGAATCGCAGCCATATGTAGAAGAGGATCGCGATCAGCGACGCGCCGACGGCCAGCAGGGCGGTCGTGATCAACTCACCCGAGACCTTGGGGCCGACGGATTCGACGGATGGAAAGGTCAGCGACGGGTCGATGGTCTGCAACGCCGCTTCGACGGCGGCGATGGTTTCGGGCGTGACGGCCTCGGCGCCGTCCTGCGCCTGGATACGGACCTGTGCGACGTTCTGATCGGCGGCGAAGGTCGGGTCGAAGACCTCGGTGATGGTCACGTCGCCGAGGTTCAGCGGGGCCAGCGCGTCGCGGTAGGCGCCCACGTCCACGGCCATGGTCGACTCGGTGCGGATGGTCGTTCCGCCGAGGAAGTCGATCCCGAAGTTGAGGCCCACGACAAGCCAGACGGCAATCGAGGCGATCATCGCGACGACCGAGGCCCCGAAGGTCCAGTTCCGATACTGCATGAAATCCCAGTTGGTTTCCTGGGGAACAAGTCTCAGACGCATGTCAGACCTCGATCGTCTTGGGGCGACGGCGTTCGAACCAGAACACGATCAGCAGGCGGGTTACGAAAATCGCCGTGAACACCGACGTCAGGATCCCGATGCCCAGCGTCACGGCGAACCCGCGCACCGGGCCGGAGCCGAGGGTGAACAGGATGACCGCGATGATGAACGTCGTGATGTTGGCGTCGATGATCGCCGACAGGGCGCGCTCATACCCGAGTTCGATGGCACGGGCCGGACCCTTCGCGGTTTTCAGCTCTTCGCGAATGCGCTCGAACACCAGCACGTTGGCGTCGACGGCCATGCCGATGGTCAGAACGATGCCCGCGATGCCCGGCAACGTCAGCGTCCCGCCGATCAGCGACAGCACCCCGAAGATCAGCGCCACGTTGATCCCCAGGGCGATCGTCGCGAACACGCCGAAAAGACCATAGCTCGCGATCATGAAGACGACGACGGCGGCCATGGCGACCAGCGAGGCGATCTGGCCCGCGTCGATGCTGTCCTGCCCGAGTTCCGGGCCGATGGTGCGTTCCTCGAGAAAGACCATCTCGGCGGGCAAGGCCCCGGCACGCAGCAGGATCGAGAGGCGGTTGGCCTCCTCGACGTTGAAATTGCCGGTGATCTGCCCCGATCCGCCGGTGATCGCGTCGCGGATGGTGGGATCGGTCACGACCTCTTCGTCGAGGACGATCGCGAAGGGCGCGCCGACGTTTTCGGCGGTATAGACCCCGAACGCGCGCGCGCCGGCGGGATTGAAGCGGAAGGTGACGGCGGGCAGGCCGTTCTGGTCGAAGCCCGGCTGGCTGTCCACCAGATCGTCGCCGGTGACGACCGGCGTCCGTTCCAGCAGCACGAGGCGGTCCGGCTCATCCATGGCGGGATAGCGCAGCTGGTCGCTGTCCACGGGCGCGTCGGCGGCGACGGATCGGCTGATGACGGGATGGAACGTCAGGCGCGCGGTGGTGCCGATCAGCTCCTTCAGCTCCTGCGCCGAGCCGATGCCGGGCACCTGGATCAGGATGCGATCGCTGCCCTGACGCTGGATCGTCGGTTCGCGTGTCCCGGCCTCGTCGACGCGGCGGCGGATGATTTCCAGCGATTGCTGCATGGTGCGGTCGTCGGTCGCGGCACGCTCGGCATCCGAGAGGGCGACGGAGATCATCTCACCGGACCCGGACACCTCGATATCCGTATCGCCGACGCCGGTCAGGCTGACCACCGGTTGGGCCAGCGCCCGGATGGCATCGACGGCGACCTGAAGACCTTCGGGGCGGCTGATCCGGACCCGCAGCTCGCCCGCAGGCGCATCCTGCCGGCGGATCGTGCCGACTTGGTCGCGCGCGTCCCGCAGCGCATCGCGCACTTCGGGCCAATAGCCATCGAGGCGGCTCTCGTAGACATCCGCCAGCTGAACCTCGGCCAGAAGATGCGCACCGCCGCGAAGGTCGAGGCCCAGATTGACCAGCCCGGACGGCAGCACCTCGGGCCATTCGGCCAGGGCAGCCTCGATTTCAGGCGTGGAGATCGCGCCCCGCTCCAACGCGGTCGCGGCATCGTTGTGACGCTCGACCGGGCCATAGAAGAGATTCGGCGCGGCCAGCATGAGGCCGACCACACACACCAGAAGGATCGAGAGACGCTTCCAGAGCGCGATCTGCAACATGGATCAGGCCGCCGGTTCGGTCTTGGACAGAACCGTCGCGATGGTCGAGCGGATCACCCGGACCTTGACGCCTTCGGCGATCTCGACCTCGATCTCGCCGTCTTCCTTTACCTTCGAAACCTTGCCGATGATCCCGCCTTGGGTGATCACCTGGTCGCCCCGGCGCAGCGCCTCGACCATGGCCTTGTGTTCCTTCACCTTCTTCTGCTGCGGACGGATGAGCAGGAAATACATGATCGCGAAGATCAGGATCAGGGGGATGAAACTGCCGAACGCGCCGGCGGCGCCTCCTGCGGCCTGGGCATAGGCGGGGGTTGCGAACATGGCTGGTCCCTCGGACGGTTATCGGGGTCGGAGCACCCCGGTTTGAAAGTCGGCGCAACCTACTGAGGGCACATGGGGGGCGCAAGGGCGGGTTCCAAGCCCCTTTCGGCACGGCCCGACCCTCTGGCACCGCGCCGCGCGGACGGCTATGGGACCGCACGAGCCAGAGCAAAGGACCGGTCCCATGCACGACATCCGCACGATCCGCGAACATCCCGCAGCCTTCGACGCGGGACTTGCCCGCCGGGGCCTGTCGGCGCTGTCGTCCGATCTGCTGGCGCTGGACGAGGCACGGCGGGCCTGCATCACCGCGTCCGAAGCCGCCCTCGCCGACCGGAACGCCGCCTCGAAACAGGTCGGCGCGGCCAAGGCCAAGGGCGACGAGGCCGAGTTCGAGCGCTTGCGCGCGCTGGTTGCGGCCAAAAAGGACGAAATCGCCCGGATGGAAGAGGAGGCCCGCACGAAGGACGCCGCCCTGCGCGACGCCCTGATGGAAATCCCGAACCTGCCCGATGCGGACGTGCCCGACGGCGCGGACGAGCAGGGCAACGTGGAGGTCACCCGCCATGGCACGCCCCGCACGTTCGATTTCACCCCGCTGGAGCATTACGACATTGCGGGCGTCAAACCGGGAATGGATTTCGAGACGGCTGCCAGATTGTCGGGCGCGCGCTTCGTGGTCCTGCGGGGGGCCGTGGCGCGCATCCACCGGGCGCTGGCGCAATTCATGCTCGATACCCACATCACGGACAATGCCCTGACGGAGGTGAACGGCCCGGTG
>JBARXR010000003.1:0-5451 GCA_049647445.1 Jannaschia sp.
GGTCAAGGATCCCGTCCGCGGTCCCGAACCTTTCGAAAGACACCCCGATGACAGAACGCAGAATACCACCCGCTCTCGCTCCACGTCCCTTCCCGAAGGCAAGACCCACCGTCCGGCAAAAGGCCGATGCGGCGTTCGCACGGGACCACGGCGGCCCGGGCTGCCGCGCCCTGTATCTCGGGGTCGTCGCCCTCGAGCGGCTGTGCGGTGCCCTGTGTCGTCAGAGTGGCCAGAAGAACAGGATCGAGGGCACCGACACGGCGACGACGAGGATCTCCAGCGGCAGGCCCATGCGCCAGTAATCCCCGAACCCATAGCCGCCCGGCCCGAGGATCAGCGTGTTGTTCTTGTGGCCGATGGGCGTCAGGAACGCGCACGACGCGGCAACGGCAACCGCCATCAGGAAAGGGTCCGGGTTCACGTCCAGCGTTCGCGCCATCTGGATGCCGACCGGCGCCGCGACGATGGCCGTCGCGGTGTTGTTCAGGACGTCCGACAGGGTCATCGTCACCACCATCAGCACCAGCAGGGCCACCCAGGCGGGCTGGCCCGCCGTCAGGGTGGTCAAGCCGCCTGCGATCAGCTGGGTGCCGCCCGAGGTTTCGAGCGCGGCCCCCAGCGGGATCATCGAGCCCAGAAGCACGACCACCGGCCATTCGATGTGGTCATAGAGTTCCTGCAGCGGCACGATCCGCGAGACGACATAGGCGACCACGACCACCCCAAGGGCCACCGTCAGGTCCACGAGGCCGAAGCTTGCTGCGATCACGGCGAGGGCGAAGACGCCGACCGCGCGCCAGATCTTGCGGTTCTCGGTGACCGAAAGGCCCCGGTCGGCCAGCGGCAGGGCCCCCAGCCAGGTGATCATGTCGTCCACGGTCTCGGACGGGGAGAGCAAAAGCAGGATATCGCCCGTCTTCAGCGGCGTGCGGCGCAGCTTGTCGGTGACGCGCTTGCCCTTGCGCGATATGCCCATCAGCACCGTGCGCTGCCGCCACGCCAGACCGATGGCCTGCACCGATTTGCCGTTGAGGCGGCTGGTCTCGGTGACGACGACCTCGACGAGGGTCAGTCCCTGCTCGGCGGCCTCCAGAACGGTCATGCGACGGTCGTCGGCGAACTCGAGGTCTTCGCCCGCACGGAATTCTTCCAGCGCATCGGCCGTCGCCTCGAGCACGAGGGCATCTCCGGCTTTGAGTTGCACATCGCGGGAAGAGCCGAACATCCGTCGCCCGTCGCGGACCAGTCCCATGATCTGCGCCCCGGCCTCGTCGGCGGTATCGGTGAGGTCGCGCAGCGGCTTGTCGATGTGTTTGCTGCCCTCGGGCACGGTCAGCTCGGCCACGAAGCGTGCCTCGTCCGCGTCCGCCGTCGGCGCGCCTCCCGCAACGCCGGGGATCAGCCGCCAGCCGACCAGCGCCACGAACGCAAGGCCCGCAGTCGCCGTGACGAGGCCCACGGGCGCGAAGTCGAACATCGCGAACGACTCGCCGAGCTGGTCGCGGCGAATCCCCGCGATGATGATGTTCGGGGGCGTGCCGATCAGGGTGATCATGCCGCCGAGGATCGTGCAGAACGACAGCGGCATCAGCGTCGCCCCGGCGACCCGGCTTGCCTTGCGGGCCGTGGCGATGTCCACCGGCATCAGCAAGGCGAGGGCCGCGACGTTGTTCATGAACGCCGACAGGACCGCGCCGACGCCGCCCATGATGGCGATATGCGTGCCGATGCCGCGCGTGGCATCGATCATGGTGCGGGTGATCAGCAGGACTGCCCCGGACCGCACGAGGCCCGCCGAGACCACAAGGACAAGCGCCACCACCAGCGTCGCCGGGTGGCCGAAGCCGGAAAACGCGTCCTCCTTGGGAACGACCCCGAGGATGACGCCGAGCAACAGCGCGGAAAAGGCCACGATGTCGTATCGGAACCTCCCCCAAAGGAGCATCGCGAACACACCCCCGAAGAGCGCGAAGAGGATGATCTGTTCGGTGGTCATGGGACATTCGCCTTGAGAGGGGTTCGCCTGTGGTAACCTGCCGTTCGGGCGTGGCAAGCCTCTCAACCCGGAAATAGTGTCGCCTGTTCCCTTGGGGTTTGCATCCGGGTGGTCGTCTGGTTCAGACTGGTCGAGACAATATCCTGCCGCCCTGTCCTTTTCCGCAGGGCGTCACCCGGGCGATAGAAAGGGTGCCGGATGCTCCCACTGTCCGAGCAAGTGATTGTTCTGCTCGCGCTCATCGCGGTGAGCGGTGCCGCGGCAATCGGTATCGCCCTGAGCAAATCCTTCGGGGTCGGGCGTACCGTCCTCTTTTTAGCGGTGGCCCTGCTCTGGCCCTGGCCCATCGCCGCAGCGCTTGGCCTCGACGGTTATACGATGCGGTATGCGATGATGTATGGCCTCTGGACAGCCGGGTTCGTCGTCGTCGGAATGATCTGGGCGCAGCTTGCGCGGCGGCTGGCGCGGGGGTCGGCGGGCGTTTTGCTGATGCTCGTGGCGGTGCCGTCGCTCGGGGCGGCCGCCTACGTTCTGGAGGACCAGCGTATCCCCGAGGCCCCCTGCGCCGACCGCGCGCTGTTCGCGATCGGCGATCTGACGGTGGCCGTCCCCCGTGAGGTTGGCGCGCGCTCGATGGTCGCGGCGGACGGTCCGGATCAGGTCTGGCAAGGCGAATACGGGGCATGGGTCGGGGCCAAGCAGGAAGTTCGTGACTTGTGCCGCGCGACCGATGGGGGCCGCGAGAGCCTTCGTGTCGTCCAGCTTTCGATCCCCGTCGCAAAGATCAGACGCCAACTTGCGTCCGACTGCGCGGCGGGCACCGGGACGGCAGCGGTCTGCGCGGCGCTGGAACGGACCGAACTGACGATCTTGCAGATGCACGACATGCCGGATGGCCGACCGGGACTGACCCTCGGCTTGTTCGACGCGGGATCCATTGCGACTGCCATCACCTCGGGCGAAACCCGGGGCATCGCGTGCAGTACAGGTCCCGCCGCGCCCGATGAGCGCTATTGCACGATCTGGCAGGCCGGACTGTCCGGGACGCTTGTCCTGATGGCGGCCCGCCTCGGGCCGGAACAGGCCGGGGAGGATCCCGCAGGCGATGCCGCGATCCTTCTCGCGGCGGTTCTCGACGCGCTCCGGGCGGCGTCGGACACCGAACGGCTGCGGTGATCGGCGCGTCGCCGGACCATCGAATGCGAGGCCCGCGCTTTCTTTCGGCGGCGCGGGCTGCACGACTTGCCGCCGCCCCCGGCGGCGCTGTAAGACGCGGCCCAGATATCAGACATCAGACCGGAGACCGGACCCATGGCAGGCCATTCCAAATGGGCAAACATCCAGCACCGCAAGGGTCGGCAGGACAAGCTGCGGGCCAAGCTGTTCTCGAAGATGGCGAAGGAAATCACGGTGGCCGCCAAGATGGGCGACCCCGATCCGGACAAGAACCCCCGTTTGCGGCTGGCCGTCAAGGAGGCGAAGGCGTCTTCGGTTCCGAAGGACGTCATCACCCGTGCGATCCAGAAGGCCATCGGCGGAGATGCCGAAAGTTATGACGAGATCCGGTACGAAGGCTATGGCCCGGGCGGCGTGGCGGTGATCGTCGAGGCGATGACGGACAACCGCAACCGCACGGCGTCCACCGTGCGCTCGACCTTCTCGAAGAACGGCGGCAACCTGGGCGAGACCGGATCCGTGGGTTTCATGTTCGACCGCAAGGGTCAGGTGGTCTATCCGGCCGGTGTCGGCGACGGAGAGACGGTGCTGATGGCCGCGATCGAGGCCGGGGCCGAGGACGTGGAAAGCGACGAGGACGGTCATGTCGTCTGGTGCGCCGACACCGATCTAGCCGCCGTATCGAACGCGCTGGAGGAGGCACTCGGCGAGAGCGACAGCACAAAGCTGGTCTGGCGACCTACGACCACAACCGAACTCGACCTCGATGGAATGCAGTCCCTGATGAAGCTGATCGACGCGCTGGAGGACGATGACGACGTGCAGTCCGTCACGGCGAACTTCGAAGCCAGCGACGAGGTCATGGCGCAACTCTGATCGCGCCGGACCGGGCGGACGCGACCCGGCGGGGCCGCGCCGACACCTGCATGCGACGCCGTTCGAACGCCGTCTCCGGCCGGGATCCGTGCCCGGGCAAGCATGCGGGCATCGCGCGACACGCGGAACCCCACGCCGTCCCGACGGGTTGATCATCGAATTTGATCCCGGAGACCGACATCCCTCCCGCTGCCCTGCCACCCCGTCCCGACACGCGCCCGCCGGAGTCTCCCCATGTCCTGCGCGGGATGGCGTCTCTTGCCGTGGCCGGCGTGGCGATCTTTGTCGGTGCCGTTCTGATCGCGGACTTCGCGGTCCCGGATCACGACTGGATCGCCGACACGATCAGTGACCTCGGCGCCGGGAGGTTGGCGTTCATCGTGGACATCGGCATCTACGCCTATTCCCTGTCGCTGATCGCCTGCGCCGTCGCGGCATCCCATGTGCATCTGGGCGGACGGGGCTGGACCGTCGGCCGTTATGTCCTGATCGCCACGGGCCTGATCGTCTTTCTTGTCGGGGCGCGAAACGAATATGGCGATGGGGACAGCACCGGGATCGTGATCCACACCTATCTTGTCTGCGCACTCGGGCTTGGGTTCGCGGTCATGCCATGGATCATGTCGCCGGGCGTCGGCTCCGTATCCCCGGGGGCGGCCATGGTCTGCCGCGCTGTGACGGTGCTCTGGGTCCCGCTGGCGCCGGTGTTCTTCTTTCTGCCGACGGGCTTCGATGGCCTCTATGAAAGAGTCCTTGGCGGGATCACGTTCGCATTCGTGCTTGCCCTCGCCTGGACGTTCAATCTGCGCGCGAGGAAGCCCGCGACCTAGGCCGTCTGGACAAGTGCGGCGCGACCGGCCCGCCGCATCGCGCGGGTCAGGGGCGCAAGCGTCGCCGCCATGATCCGGCTGACCTGCCAGGTCAGCGGCGTGTCGAGGCGGCTGTCGGGCAGCAGTTCGACAAGTCGGCCCGCGTCGAGCGCGGTTTCGACCGATACTTCCGGGATCATGCCCCATCCCATTCCGTGACGCACAGCCGCCTCGAATGGACCCGGGGCCGCGATGCGGTGAGCAGGAGGCGAGATTTTCGCCCCCGTCGCGCGGGTGATCCACCGGCTTTGCAGCGCGTCCTGCGCGGTGAACTGCAGAACCGGCGAGCGCGCAAGCGTGGCGGCGGTTATCCCTGCGCCGAAGTGCCGGGCAAAGAAGGCGGGCGTGCAGCAGGCGACATAGCGCAGGGCCCCGAGCGGCCAGGCATCGCAGCCCGGAAGGGCTATGGATTCGGCGGTCACCGCGGCCGTCACCTCGCCGCGTCGCAGCGCATCGGCGCTGTGGTCCTGATCGAGGATCGCGACGTCGAAGCGGAACTCCGTCGTCGCGGCGAGGGCCGGGATGGCCCAGGTT
>JBARXR010000004.1:0-31463 GCA_049647445.1 Jannaschia sp.
CAGCAGGCCGGGATCGCGCGACGCGTGGTCCACCGGTTCGCGCAGCGAAAGCCAGTCAGGCGAGAACCCCATGTCTAGATGTCCGCCTCGTACCAGCCGCGCGCGACGTGGCTTTCCTCAAGCGAAACCTTGATGCGGCACACCCGGCCATTGTCGCCCAGTCCCGTGGATTTTGCGGTGTCGCGCAGCTGTTGCCAGATATGGTGGCACAGGAATTCCGTCGTGGTGATCTTGCCCTTGAACGCCGGCACTTCGTCCAGATTGGCGTATTTCAGGGGTTTGAGAGCGTCCCCCAGCGCGTCCAGCGCCAACCCGATGTCGACGACCAATCCGTTTTCATCAAGATCCCGGGTGTAGAATGCCGCGTCCACGACGAAGGTCGCCCCATGCATCCCTTGCGCCGGTCCGAACACCGGCGAGGGTAAGGAATGGGCGATCATCACGTGATCACGTACTTCGACTGCAAACATTCAATTCCCCGATCTTGTCGATGTTTTCTGACGTGAAGCCCGCGTCCCCCCGGACGTGACGCCCGCAGCCTGTCTGTCAAGGCCGGATCTTGCACATCATGCCCAAGGCTTTGCCTGATCTTGCCGGGACATCCCCTGCATTCGGGACCAGAACGGTGGCCGGGATCCGAACGGCGTCCGGCCCGATCCGTCCGTTTGTCGGGTTGTTCCGACGGATGTGTCCGCGCCCCGCCATGATCGGCCCACCGGAGATGCAGCGACGTGCAAGGTGCCTCATATTGCGCTGATCTTCATGGACCAGCCGCCCCCACATATTCCGGTCCCGCCCGCGCGGACGCTTGCGCCTGGCCAATTTCATCACACGCCCCCGTCGCGGGCACGCGTCCAGCGGTGCAGCCAGACCGGGCTGACCGGCGCGCCGTCCGATGCCCGCAGACTGAACCTGATTTCCGCTGCGTCCAGCGCGCCGGGGGCGAACAGGAACGTGACCCGCGTCGTGGCGCCGTCGGGCAGGCGAAAGGCGCTGATCCCCAGAGCCTCGGCCCCGTCGCTCACGGAAATCACCGGTTCGACGCCATCCACGGCAGTCGCCACATCCACGACGAAGCGACGATGTCCGGGTCTGTCATGTTCGCGCCCGCTGCGGCCCTGCACGAAAGGCGCCAATGCGCCGACATCCGGGGCGGAGCGTGTCCAGGACAGCTTGTAGGCAAAGCGATATTCCTGCCCTGCCACCAGAGGCTGCCGGGGGCGCCAGAACACGACGATGTTATCGAGGAACTCGGTCTGGGTCGGCAATTCCACGAGGACCACGGCGCCGGGACCCCACGGCTCGGACGGCGCCACGGTGGCGGACGGACGGTCGTGATAGCGCGCCTCCGAGTCCTGATAATCCTCGTACGTGCGGGGCGTCTGATAGAGACCGAAGCGCGCTGGTCCGGTGTCCACGAACATCGAGGTTTCAACGGCGCGGGGGTTCGCAATGGGCCGCCAGATCCGCTCGCCCGCGCCGTTCTCGATGACGAGCACGTCGCTGTCGTGGACGCGGGGGCGAAAATCATCCGACACCGCCGAAAGCATCGGTCCCTTGAGATACATCGAGGTGAGCGGCGCGATGCCGATATCGGCAATCCCGACACGCGGGAAAATCGTCGTGACGATCTCCATCGCGGTATCGGCGCCGGGGTGCAGCACCATGTCGAGGTGCGCGGTCAGCGACGGACTGTCGACTACCCCCTCGATCCGGACCGTCTCACCTTCGGAGGGATGCAGGCGCAGGTGGATGAAACGCGGAAATTCCTCCGGCCCGTCGCCGCCGGTGCCCAGCGCCACCGTGCGCGCCGACAGCCCATAGACCATCGCCTCGCCGATCGCGCGAAAATAGCTGGCCCCCTGCATCACAAGCACTTCGTCCATGCGGTCCGGGGCATTCAGGGGATAATGCAGGCGCATGCCGGAAAACCCGGCACCGGGCCTGCTGTCGGGCACGTCGTCGAAATAGCGCGCGTCGAAATCGAACAGCGCCGGACTGAACGCGATTTCCCGGAGCCCCTCCGGCGTGATCTTGTCCACCTTGATTGGGTCCGGAAAATACAGTCCCGGCGGCAGCAGATCGACCGCGAACCGCGCACCATGCGGGAGCATGGACGTTCGGCCCGTCAGGGGCCTGATGCCCCGATAGGCATCGTAATCCAGTCCCGCGAACGGCGGCGCAAGCGGCGTCGTGTTGGGCACATAAGCCTGTTGTTGCAGCGCCTTTGCCATGTCCCGCAGACCGGGCAGAGGTTGGGACATGGCAGGCAGTGCGGCTGCGGCGGCAAGGACGGCCGTCGTGACCAGCAGATCGCGGCGTCTCATGATCGGGGACGCCCCTGACCAGACCCCTGCGCGGTGCGTATCGCTCTCACTTCCGTCATCGGCCCCTTGCGTCTTCGGTCGTCTCAAGAAATGGCCTGCGTAGGGCAGGTTTCAACGCGGCGGGACGTCGTCCCTGCAATAGGCCTCGACCATCGGTCGCAGGGCGATATTGGCCCGCAGCTTTGCCGCCAGAAGATACATGCCGCCTATCTTGCGATGCAAGAACAGCGTGGCGGCCGGTGGCACATGGCTCAAGTCCCGCTCATGACCGATCGCCATGCCCATGTCGCGCAGCCGTTCCAGCAGATCGCTTTGACCGAAGTCGAACGGGCCATGCTGGGCCACCGGCGCCATGGCGACATCGAACATGGACCCGATCAGGTCGCGCAGATGCCGCGGCGTGTCGGGACCGAAGTACCCGATGCGCAGCATCGCTGCCTGCCTCTCGTCGGCGCCGCCGTCCAACGCCACCTGCGCGAGACGGCGGAAGTCCGCGGTGAGGGCAGGGGCAATGTCCTGCGTCGCGCCGAAATCGAGCAGCACGATGCGATCGGTCCGCGGGTCATGGCGATAGTTGGCGAGGTTCGGGTCGGTCTGCATCGCGCCGAACACGAAAAGCTCTCGCAGGACCAGGTCGATCAACGCCGCGACCACCCGGTCGCGCACGGCCTGCGGTGCGCCCACAAGGCTGTCAAGCGGCACGCTTTCCACATAGGTCATGGCCAGAACCCGGGAGGTGCAGAGCGGCCGGTGCAATTCTGGCAGAACGAACTGCCCGGAGTCCGCCAGAAGCGCCCCGAACCGTGCCAGATGGCGCGCCTCGGCCAGATAATCGGCCTCGGCGTGCAACTGTCGCTTTGCCTCGGTCATCAACGGACGCAGATCCGTTCCGCGCGGCAGAACCCCCGGCACACGCAGCAGCGCGGCCACGTTGTCGACGTCGCTGTCGATGCTGTCCCGCACGCCCGGATATTGCACCTTGATCGCAAGCTCCCGCCCATCGTGGGTGGTCGCGCGGTGAACCTGTCCGATCGACGCCGCCGCGAAGGGGCGCACGTCGAACCGCGCGAACCGGCCATACCAGCCCGGACCCCATTCGGCGTTCAGGACGGATTGAAGCTGCTTGGGTGGCATGTGGCGGGCGTCGTCGCGCATCCGCCCAAGGATCGCGGTCAGGTCATCGGGAAGCACGAGGCCGGTGTCCATTGACAGCATCTGTCCCAGCTTCAGCGCCGCACCCCGCAAATGCGACAGCCTGTCGGCAAACCGCGTCATGTTGGCAGGTGTCAGCAAAAGCTGCGCCAGATCGGGCCGCTTGCCCTGCGCCAGGGTGCGCAAGCCACCGGCGGCGACGCCCCCGGCAATTCCGGATGCCATGCCCCCGAATTGAAGCAGTCGCCCTACGCGACCGGATGGCACGGCGGCGCCATCGTCTTCGTGATCGTCGTATTGCAAGGCCAACTCCGCGTCTGACCTTGCAGACATGGCGCGGGCGGCGCGCCTGTCGAGGGGCCCCAAGTCTCTGCCGCGTAAATCGTGCCAGCGCGACGGGGTCGCCCCCGCCGAGAGGACCCGATCGATGACGAGCCGGGCCACGGGACGCGTCCGGTGTCCGGAGGCTGTACGTCGATCCGCATCGAGACGGTCTGGATGTCATGCGCCCGCACTGCGGCGACCGGACCGGGCGGATGGACGGCATTTGCCGATCACCGCCTATCGCATTACCTGACAGCGACCGGTTGGGGCAGGGCCGAAAACCTCCCCGTCATCCTGAATGGGCCTGAACTGCCATGAGACAGAAAATCGTGATTATCGGCGCCGGGATGGCGGGCCTGAGTTGCGCACAGATGCTGGCGGCGGCGGGTCAGACGCCGCTGATCCTTGACAAGGGGCGCGGACTCGGTGGCCGGATGGCGACCCGACGCGCCTCCGTCGACGGGACGGACATGCGCTTCGATCACGGGGCGCAGTACATCAGTGCCAGGTCGCCGGACTTCGCGGCCTATCTCAGCCAGATCCCGGAGGCGGTTGCCGTTTGGGACGACGGGGCGGACCGCGTTCACCACGTGGGCCTGCCGGGAATGTCCGGTCTGGCACGGGCGATGGCGGCGGGGCTGGACGTGCGGCAGGGCGTCGAAGTGACCGCGCTTGAGCACGAGGCAGCGGGCTGGAGGCTTGCAACGGGCAGCGAGAGCATCAACGCCGCTCGCGTCATCGTGACGGTCCCGGCGCCGCAGGCCATGACATTGATCGGCGGCGGACATGCGCTGGCAGCGGCGGTGAACACGGCCAGCATGGCGCCCTGTCTGACCTTGATGGCGGCCTTCCCGCCCGATGCGCCACGTCCCTTCGTTTCGCGTACCGCTGCGGACCAGCCGCTGTCGTGGATCGCACAGGACAGCACCAAGCCCGGGCGCGCGGGGCCGGGCGTGACCTGGGTGGCCCAGGCCGGTTCCGAGTGGAGCAGCCGCCATCTCGAAGAGGATCGCGACGCCATCGCCGCCCGGATGCTGCCGCTGCTGTGCGCGGAAATCGGCGCCGACCCCGGCGACGCGTTGTATGTCGCGGCGCATCGCTGGCGCTATGCCCGGGTCACGGAGGCCGTCGGGCGGCCCTTCCTGCGCAGCGATGATACCAGCCTGTACCTGGGAGGAGACTGGTGCCTTGGCCCGAGGGTCGAGGCGGCCTGGCTGAGTGGCAGGGCGATCGCGCAGGATATCCTGGATGCCGATACTGCGGCTTGATGGCTGTCGTGCGTGGGGGATGTCGGCGGATCGATGGGCGGTGTGTCCGTGTTCGGTCACCTCGGCATCGGTGAGCGGGTCATCCGCACGTTCAGCGGGGGATATCGGGGGCGCGAACCGAACGCGCCTCCGGGGCGGGACGTCGTCATGCCCTGCGCCCCGAGACGACCCGGGTGGCGCGAACAAATGGGCCGCGTTTGCCGGGCCAAGGATCTTCGCAGGTCCCGGCGACGTCACCCGAACACGAGGCCGCCGTCGACGATGAGGTTCTGGCCGGTGACCGCCCGCGCCCAGGGAGAGGCGAAGAAAAGCACGGCGTCGGCCATGTCATCGGGCGTGGTCACCCTGCCGAGGGGGGTTTGTCCGGCCACGATGTCAAACACCTCCGGCGGCGTGCCCGCGCTTGCATCCGTCGTGCGCAACAGGCCACCCGACACCATGTTGACCGTCACGCCGAGGGGTCCCAGCTCCTTCGCGGCTGTCCGGGTCAGGGCCAGAAGTGCGCCCTTGGCGGCGGTGTAGTCATGATAGGGCACGACCGGGTTCTGCATCAGGTTCGTTCCGATGGTGATGACCCTGCCGAAGCCTTGCGCCTTGAAATGCGGGCCAAGGGCGCGGATGCAATTCAACGCGCCGCCGACGGCGGTTTCCGCCTGGCGAGAGATATCCATCCACGTCAGCCGATCGAGTTGAGACCGGGCATCACCATTGAAACTGAAATCCGCGAGGGCGTTGTGGACCAGCACATCGGGCGCGCCGAGGCGCAAGGATATCCGACCCATCATCTCGTCGACCTGGTCCGGCTTGGTCACATCCCCGGCGAAGGCAGCGGTGCGCGGGCCGAGCGCGCGGGCCAGCGCCTCGGCAGGACCCTTGCTGTTGCGGTAATTGATGGCAACGCGCGCACCTTCCCGGGCAAAGGCGCGGGCGATGGCTGCGCCAAGTCCCCGGCCCGCGCCGGTCACAAGAACTGTCAGGTCGGAAATCGAGCGGGTCATGTGTCGGTCCTTTCGAAGAAGGCATGGAAGTGATGGGTCGGCCCATGGCCCCGACCGACGGTCAGGTCATCTGCCGTCGCGATGGCGCGGGTGACATAGGCCTTTGCCTTTCTGGCCGCTTCGGCGAGCGGCATGCCGTGGCCAAGCTGCGCGGCCAGCGCGGACGACAGCGTGCAGCCGGTGCCGTGGGTCTTTCGCGTGGCGTGGCGGGTGCCGTGCAGCCATGTCAGGCCACCGCCATCCGCCAGAAGGTCGGGGCATTGTTGTCCCGGCAGGTGTCCGCCTTTCAGGAGCACCGCTTTGGCCCCGAGCGCCAGCAAGGCGCGGGCCTGCGCTTCCATCTGGGAGAGCGTCCGCGCTTCCTCCGTCTCCAGCAGATCGGCGGCTTCGGGAAGGTTCGGTGTCAAAACCGAGCTCATCGACACGGCCGCGCGCAGGGCTGCGACGGCGTCGGCCTGCAAGAGACGGTCGCCGCCTTTCGCGACCATGACCGGGTCCAGAACGACGGGAACCGCCAGCCCGTCCAACGCTTCGACGACCGCGCGAATGATCGGTGCGGTGCCGAGCATCCCGATCTTGACGGCATCGACGTGCACGTCGGCGCGGATCGCGGCAATCTGGGCCAGCACGAATTCGGGTGACACCGCCTCGACACCCGTGACGCGCTGCGTGTTCTGGGCGGTCAGCGCCGTGATCGCGGCCATGGCATAGGCGCCGTTGGCCGAGATTGCCTTGATATCGGCCTGTATCCCCGCGCCGCCCGACGGGTCGGAGCCCGCAATCGACAAGATGTTCGGGATCACGAGGCGCACCATTCCCGCAACAGGGCGCGGGTGGCGGCCTCGGGGTTCGCCGCGCGCGTCACCGCGCTGACCACGGCCAGTCCAGCGGCACCGGCGGCTTTCAGCGCCGCGGCATCGCCCGGCTTGATGCCACCGATCGCATACGCCGGAAGCTTGGTCGCCGATACGATCTGCGCCAGTCCCGCAAGGCCGATCGGGCTTGCGTGGTCGGGCTTTGTCGCCGTTCGCCGCAGCGGGCCCGCCCCCACGTAGCTGACACCGGCAGGAACGATGCGCGCCTGGTCCACCGTCTCGACCGACACGCCAAGCAGCATACCGGACGGCAACCGTCGGCGGATCGCCGCGGGGTCGCCGTCGCTCTGCCCGATATGCAGGCCATGAGCGTGCGCGGCCATGGCGACCTCCACGCGGTCATTGACGATCAGCCTGGCGCCAAGCGCCTCCACCTCTGGCATCAGGTGCGCCACGAGCGCGGTCAGATCTGCGTCCGAGGACGTCTTGTCGCGGATCTGTATCAGCGAGGCCCCGCCGCGGGCCGCCGCGCGAACCTGTTCGGCGACGTGCAGCGGTGCGTCGGCTTCGGTGATGACGTAGACAGGGCCCATCATGCGGCTATGACCCGTGCGCCGCGTGTCAGATCATCCGGTGAGACGGCGTGAAGTGCATCGACGAAGGCCACCGCAAAGCTTCCCGGTCCTGTCGCGCGATGTGCGGCCTGCTCGCCTGCCAGTCCGAAATAGGCGAGTGCCGCCACGGTTGCGCGAAGCGTCGGCTGGCCCACGAGAAAGGCGGCAATCACCCCGTTCAGGGAACATCCAAGCGCGGTGACCAGCGGCATGAAGGCATGGCCGTTGGCCACGCGTGCTGCATCTTTTCCGTCCGTTACGAAATCGACCGGGCCGGATACCGCGACCGTCGCGCCGGTGCGCAGGGCAAGATCACGCGCGGCGACCTCTGCCGCCTCTACCGGATCGGCGCTGTCCGCGCCCCGACCTTTTGCCCCGATCCCGGCCAACGCGAGGATTTCCGAAGCGTTTCCGCGGATCACCGTTGGCTTCAGATCAAGCAGGCGCGCGCAGATGTCTTGCCGAAAGTGCGTGGCGCCGACCCCGACCGGGTCCAGCACCCATGGCCGTCCGGCGGCGCCCATCGCCCGTGCCGCCATCTGCATCGCGTCGCTCCAGGCAGGGTCGAGGGTGCCGATATTGACGCTCAGCGCCTGCGCCAGCCCGGCAAACTCCACGACTTCCTCGCGGGCATGCACCATGGCGGGTGAGGCCCCAGATGCCAGCAGGACGTTGGCCATGACATTCATGGCGACATAATTGGTGATGTTGTGCACAAGCGGCGCGGTCGCGCGCATGTGACCAAGGCAAGGGCCATAAGCTTCCATAAAATCCTCCTGCGGCGCGCAGGAGGCCAGGACGGGAAGCCCGGACCGAACCAACGGTCATCTCAAGGCCGACCTTCGAGGACTCCCTACGCCAGCATGATCTGGTTCAGGTTCAAAGGGTGCTTCTCAGCCCGGTCTTCCGGACGCCCCCGTCACGTTCAAGGGAATAAGCAACAGGTTCGGAAGTCAAGCGCAAAGGGACCCTGCCGGTCGGCGCGGTCCGCGCGCGGTGCGTGAGATTTTGGCCGGTCCCGCGATGACGACGCGTTTCGCTGGCCCTGAACAGAGCCTTTCACAGAGCGGCGGGACACAGCGGTCGGGAAAGGCGCCTTGCACCGGGCCTGACCGTAGTTGCACCCCATCGTCAGCCATTTTGGAAAATGCGGGTGCAGGATCGGTTGAGTGTCGACATATCCAGGATGTCGACTAGAGTGATGGGATCGAAGGGGATGGGCATGGGGCTGGCATTCAAGGTTGCAGGAAGTGGGCCACCGCTTGTCCTTTTGCACCCCGTCGGCCTGTCATCGGACTTCTGGCCGGAAATTGCGGATCGCCTGCACCACAGCCATCGCGTGTATTGCGTCGATCTTGCGGGGCACGGGACGTCGCCCGATGCGGCCCGTCCGGGCCGGATGGCGGACCGGATCGGAGATGTTGCGGACCTTTTGGACAGGGAGGTCGGAGCGGCTGCAGCGGTCCTGGGTGTCTCATTCGGGGGCATGATAGCCATGAATCTTGCGCTTGAGCGTCCGAATTCGATACGTGCCCTGATCCTCGCGGCCTGTCCTGCGGCGATCCCGCGGGAAGCGCGCGACGCAATCCGCGACCGGGGCCGCGCGGCGGAAAGCGGCGGCATGCAAGCGGTGCTTGACGCGACGCTGGAGCGCTGGTTCTCGGAGGGCGAGATCGGATCGGAGATCGCAAGCCGGGTGCGCGCGCGACTTGGGGCCAATTCCCCGTCGAACTGGGCCGCGGCCTGGGAGGCCGTGTCCGATCATGATGCGCTGGCGCTGCTGAGCGACATCAATGTGCCGACACTTGTAGTTGCGGGTGAACAGGATCAGGCAACACCCCTCGCCGCGATGGAAACCATTTCGCAAGAGATCGCGGGCAGTCGATTGGTCGTCCTGACGGGCGCACCCCATATGCTGCACCTCGAGCGCGCCGGGGACTTCGCGGACGTGGTCGAGGCGTTCCTGGCCGGGGTGGTCGTCTGATGACCCCCGAGGGATTGTTGCTGGTTCTTGCCGATCCGCCACCGGTCTTCGAGGAGGAATTCAACGATTGGTACGACACCGAGCATCTGCCTGAGCGGCAGGCGATCCCGGGTTTCCTGACAGCACGTCGTTTTACCTCGCTGGGCGACGGTCCGCGGTATGCCGCGCTCTACGATCTCGAGGCGGCGGGGGTGTTGGAAAGCGATGCGTATCGCGCAGTTTCAGGAGAGAATTTCAGCCCCTGGACGCGGCGAACGATGGCCCGCGCGCACCCGGTTCGATTGTCCGGGGAGCTTTGCGGCGTTGGCGTTCCGACCGGAGACCTGGGACGGCTTCTGATCGTCACGCTGGAGGGCAGCGCGGACCCGGAGGCCGCCGCGGCCGGGCTGGCCGCCAGCTTCGGCGACCATCCGGGGCATCTTCAATCACGGGTCTATCGGGGACTGGAACCGGAACCCCGGCTGATCTGCGTGTCCGAGTTCGTCGGCACCGAGGTCCCCGCGCCGGATCTTGTGGCGTTCGGGCCAGCGGCGCGGGGCATGACGCTTGCCGCCGTATACCGCCCCTACCGCCGGTAGGCCTCAGTCGACGGCGCGCGCGATCGGTCGTGCCGGTGCGCCATCGGACCCCGCAATGCGCAGACCTGTAAAGAACGTCTCGATCCTGCGGTCCGACAGCACGGGCAGGTTCGCGACATGTTCGGCGATCAGAACACCCTGTGGCAGGAGGGTGTGGTGGACGGGCCAATAGAACCCCTCGGGCCGGTTTCCGGGCGCGAGGTCGGGCGTGGCGAAATCGACACCGATCATCTTGACGCGCTGTCCGAGGAGCCATTCAGCCGCCCCCTGCGTGAGCGAGGCGTGGCGTCCATAGGCCGCGGTTCCGATGCAGGCAGCGCGCGCCGTGTCGAACAGGACAATATCGCCCGGCTGCAGGAGCGGGCGTTTCGCGACGAGATCCGAAACGTCGATCAATCCGAAATCGGGGACGTCGAAGGACCAGACGACACCGGGGCCCCAAAGCCTGTCGAGCGGAACCTCGTCGAAGGACGGCGCATCGGCGATGAAATGGTTCGGGGCATCGAGGTGGGTCCCGTGGTGCACGACCATTTCCATGACCGTGATGTTCGCGTTGTAGTCGGGCATCCGCTTCCACTTGCGGAAACTGGGGCGCGGGTAGTTCGGGATTGCGGACAAATCTTCCGTCAGGACGTGAGACAGGTCGATCCACGGTCCGCCGCTGGCGGCCATGATCGGTTCGGGCACATCGAGCCAGCCCTTCCAGCGCGTGCCCTTGAAATAGGTCTGGTCACACATGCGCGGCAGGCCCCCGGACTTCGACGCCTGCCCAGCCTTCGATCAATTTGATAAGCGTGGTATAATCCTCGTTCTCCCATCCGGCAGCCATGCCCTGAAACCAGATCTGCGCGGCGGCGGCGGATCCGTGGTGTGGCACGCCGCGGGCCCGGTATTCTTCGAGGCAGAGCATGACGTCCTTGTACATCGTGCCGAGCTTGCCGCCATAATCGAAGGTCCGGGGAAGGATCGAGGCCGGGAACTTGTCGAGCGTGGCGCCACAACGTCCGGTGGAGTGGTTGATGAGGTCGATCAACGTGGCTGCATCGAGGCCCGCCTTGACGCCCATCACCACCGCCTCGAACGACGCGACCATGCCGGCGGCGGAGATCATGTTGTTGGCCAGTTTGGCGACCTGTCCCTGTCCGGGTGTCGGGCCAAGGTGGTAGACGTTTCCGGCGATGAGGCGCAGCGCAGATTCCGCCCGGGCGAACGTCTCCGGTGCCCCTGCGACCATGGCCGTCAGGCTTCCGGCACGCGCCCCGCGCGGCCCACCTGACACGGGCGCATCGAGAAACCCGGTTTGCGGCGGGAGAGCGGCCCCGATCGCATCGATTGCCGCCGACCCGATCGTGGACGTCTCGATGTAGGTGCGCGGTGCACCCGCGATGACCCCGTCCGGCCCGTCCAGCACCCCGAGGCTGACCCGTGGGTTCGGCAGGCAGGCGAAGACAAGGTCTGCGCCTTCGCACGCGTCCCGCGCAGTCAGCGCAGCGCCGGCGCCCAGCGCGACAAGTCTGTCGCGCGCCGCCCCGTTCGGATCGAACACGGTCAACCTGTGCTCGGAGGCGGCCAGCCGCTCGGCCATCGGCCCCCCCATCTGACCGAGGCCCAGAAATCCGATTCGCATTGCCGCTCTCCCTCTGTGCCATCCCATATGGCGACACTTTTGCGATGTGTCGGGGAGCGGTCAAGCCATGACTGCTGGCTCTAGATTTTGGGAGACTTCCTTTTGGAGCAGTTAAAGACGATTTAAATAACTGTAAAATATATACAATTGAAGGAAATGGGCCCGCTCTGTTCGCAAGTCTGCGGCTGAGGGCCTGTGACACACCTCATTGTTCGTCCTAAAGTGTCGACACCTATTGACGGAGCGCTGGTCTGTGTGGATGACTGTTCCGGCGTCGCACAGCGGCGGCTGATGACAGAAAGGGAATGACATGACTGGCGCTCTGGTCACTGGAACGATGGAGTATCTGCGGCGGCCGTTGGTCCGGAACGTCAAGCGGGGCGACCGCGCCCTGATCGTGACGGACACGGCGCACGATCCGCGCGTCTGGCAAAGCGTCATGTCGATCCTGCAGGAGATCGGCGCGGAGACCACCGTCTGCCTGTTCGACCCCCGGCCCGCCGACTATTACGATCCGCCGGCATCCGTCTGCGAAGCGATGATGAAATCCGACGTCAATGTCCTGCTGGCCTCCACCGGCATGTTGCATTCTCCGGCCAGTTTCCGCGCCATGGAGGCCCGCATTCCGTCCATCTGCATGGACGGCGGAATGACGTTGGAGTGGTTCCAGTCGGGCGCCGTCACGGATGACATGACGCAGATCATGGTTCGCAAGCACTACGTCGCAAAGGACATCTTCGGCACGGATGCCAAGGAGTGCCGCGTGACCTCGCGCTATGGCACGGATTTCACCTATTCCGTCGACGGGCGCATCTTCGTGCCGCCGTTGCCCGGCCCGGAATTCGATCCGTACAAGATCGTCGACTTCGACAAGGACGAGAACCGCAAGGGCGGCAACCTCTATTACTATCTGTTTCCCACCGGGGAACTGAACGTGGCGCCGGTCGAGGGGTCGGCAAATGGCAAGCTGGTGATCGAATTGACCATGCACCACATCGGCCGCTGCGAGGATCCGATCGAATTGAGCGTCGAGAACGGAAAGGTTGTCTCGATCGAGGGCGGTGCATCCGCACGGGTCCTGCGCGACTATCTGGAAGTCTATGGTGACGAGAACGCCTACATGTGTCCCGCCGAGGCCAGCGTCGGGGTCAATGCCAAGGCGCTGATCCGCGGGATCCAGCGCGAGGACAAGAATGTCTATGGCGCAATGCATTTCGGACTGGGCACCAATATCGACGTCGGCGGGTCCATCAAATCCAAGATTCACATGGATGGGGTGATCTTGGAGCCGACGCTTTTTGTCGACGGCGAGATGCGGATCGACAACGGCCGGTTCCTGCGTCCGATCGAGGGAAACTGACGCGACGGGCCGGAGTGAGCTGCGTCTCGACCGACGCGAAACGGATATGATCGTAAAATCATGTATGGGAGGAAGACCATGAAGAATCTGCTCTTGAGTGCCACGGCGGTGCTGGCCTTTGCGGCGCCGGCATCGGCGAGGGAACTGACCTGGGGGGAGCATTTGCCGGAATGCTGCTCGATCTATGCCAAAGCGCTGGAATGGATGGTGAACGAGGTCGATACACGGTCCGGCGGCGACCTGACGCTGGACGTGAACTGGGGCGGCGTCCTGGCCACCGTCGGTGAGGTGCCGTCTGCGGTCGAGACCAATGTGATCGACCTTGGGAACGTCGTGACGCCCTATTTCCCGGACCAGTTCGTCGTGAACAACGCGCTGCCGTTCTTCTGGCCACAACCCAAGAGCATGGCCGAGCTTGGCGCGCTGATGCTCAAGTGGAACGACGAATATCCCGCGTTCCGCGACGAGCTTGCCAAGTACAATCTGCGGATGGTTTCGGTGCGGCCGCTTCCGCCCTACGGCATGATCTGCACCTCGCCGATCCGAACGCTCGAGGATTTCCGGGGCAAGCGGATCCGGTCCTACGGTGTTGCCCTGCCCGCGATGCTGGAAGCGGTCGGCGCGGTTCCGGTCGGAATGCCGGACGTCGCCGCCTATGAGGCGATGTCGAACAACGTCCTTGACTGCTCGGTCTCCGACATTGCGCTCGTGGAGGGATTCAATCTCCAGGAGGTCGGAAAATACTTCGTCAACGTGCCGATGGGTGCATCCTGGGGCCATATCCTCGTCATCAACCAGGACGTCTACGAGAGCCTGAGCGACAGCCAGAAACAGGTGCTCGACTCGATGAAACAGGATCACCTCGATGCGCTTCTGCGGATCAATGACGAACAGGTCGCCGAGGTCACCCAGAAATGGGCCAGCGAGGGCACGGTCGAGATCATCGACTTTCCGGCGGATGTCTTCCTCGAGGCGACACTGGGCAACGAGCGCGTGCTTGAGGTCCGTGCAAGCTGGAAGGACCGGGCCATGGCGGCGGGGATGTCCGAAGCCGATGCAGACGCGGTTGTCGCCGACATCACGGACTGATCACCACGCCACCAAGGGACCCCCGGCATCGACGCCGGGGGTGTTTCACGGGAAGGTCGGGACATGAAGGCAGCGATCCTGAAACTTCACGCCGGAAACGTCAGGCTCCTGAAGTGGGCGGCGATTCTGGCGGGCATCGCCGCGTTCGGGATCATGTGGGTCATCGATCTCAACGCGTTCTCGCGCAAGCTTTTCAATTGGCCGCTGCCGATTGCGCTCGAGCTGACGCAGTCGCTCCTGCCGGCGGTCATCATGCTGCCGTTCGGCTGGGCGCTTGCGACCCGGCACCATGTGGCTTCGGCCATCCTGACCTCGCACCTGTCCATAAGGACCAATCGATTGCTCAATATCTTCTGGATGCTGGTCGGATGTGCCCTGTTCGCGGCCATCACCTATGGCACCTTCAAATATGCCTTCCGCAGCTACACCATGGGCGAGCAGGTCTGGGGCGCGACCCTGCGGTATCCTCTGTGGCCCTCGAAGATGGTCATCAGCCTGGGCACCTTGTTGATCTCCGTTCAGTTCGGACTTGAGGCCCTTCGCGCCGCGGTCGTTGACCCCGGCGAGGACGAGCCGGACTGGGACGGACATGCCTGACCTTCTCGTCGGTGTGCTCGGGATCGGCTTGCTGCTGATTTCCATCGTCGGGGGCGCCCCGATCATGGTCGCTCTGACGGCGACGGGATTTATCGGGATTCTCGTCCTCAAGGGGTCGGTTCCCGCGATCGCGATCCTCGGCACGATTTTCTATTCGGTCGTGGGAGAGTTCCATTTCTCCGTGATCCCCATGTTCCTGCTGATGGGCTTTTTCGCCATGCGGGCGGGGATCGGCAACGACCTGTTCGACGCGTCGCAGAAATGGCTGGGCCGATTGCCCGGGGGTCTGGCCATCGCATCGACCGGCGCGGCTGCCGCCTTCGGCGCGGCCTCCGGGTCCTCGGTCGGGACCGCGACCCTGTTCACCAAGCTGGCCCTGCCCGAGATGATCGAACGGGGTTACGACCGTGGTTTCGCCGCCGCCTCGATCGCCATTGCGGGCACGCTCGCCGTTCTGATCCCGCCCTCGGCCCTGATGGTCGTCTACGGCATCCTGACGGATTCCGGGATCGGCAAGCTGCTTCTGGCCGGGATTCTGCCCGGCGCCGTCTTTGCCCTGTTGCTGGTCGGGACGATCCTGATCGTGGCACTCCTCGATCCGTCGAAGGCACCGGCGGAAACTGCCCGCTATACCTGGAAGGAGCGGTTCTGGGCCCTGCGCATGGTGGGCCCGCTGTTTGCCGTGATAGCGGTGATGCTCGGTGGACTTTACGGCGGGGTGTTCACGCCCAACGAGGCCGGTGGCGTGGGCGCTTTCGTGACCTTCGTGATGGCGATCATCCGTCAACGCGGGATCAAGGGCCTGCAGCTGGGCGCGACGCTGTTGGAAACGGTCACCCTGACGGCGATGATCTTTTCGATCATCGTGGGCGGGCTGATCTTTGCACGGTTCCTCGCACTTTCCGGTGCTTCCGGCGAAATCCGGGATCTCTTGGTCGATGGGGGGCTCTCGACCTTCGCGGTCGTCGCCATCGTGACGCTGGTCTATCTGGTCCTAGGGACGCTGATGGATGCGCCCTCGCTGCTCGCCATATCGCTGCCGATCACCTATCCCGTCATGATCGGTCTCGGCTACGACCCCCTCTGGTTCGGCGTTTATGTGGTCATTCTCGCCGAAATCGGCGCCGTGACCCCGCCCGTCGGAATCAACTGCTTCGTTGTGAAGGGCGCGGCAGGCGATCTCGTGACGCTTGAACAGATCTTTGCGGGCCTGTGGCCCTTCATGATCGCAAGCCTCTTGATGCTGGTCCTCATGTTCGTCTGGCCGGACATGGCGTTGCTTCTGCCGAGGTCGATGTGACATGCAGCCTTGGACCGGCATACGAATACTGGATCTGTCGCACTGGCTCGGAAGCTATGCGGGGCGTCTCTTCGCGGATCTCGGCGCCGAAGTTATCCGGGTAGAACCTCCGGGCGGTCTGCGCGACCGCGCCACCGCCACGCCGGGGGCCTTCGGGTTTCTCAATGCATCCAAGTCCAGCGTGATCCTTGACCTTGACGCCGAGGACGGCCTCGAGCGCTTCGTGCCTTTCGCCACGACCGCGCAGGTCGTCATCCTGGAGCACGATGGACCGCTCTGGGATCGGGCGGAGGACCTTGCGGCATGCTGTCCGACACTTGTGGTGACGTGTGTCTCGCCGTTCGGCCGGACCGGGCCGCGCGCACGCGCACCGGCTTCGGACTTGACCCTTCAGGCAGCGGGCGGGATCGCATGGATGTCGGGCAGGATCGACGCGGCACCCTTGCGCCTGCCGTTCGGGCAGGCCGCGATGATTGCCGGGACCTATGCCGCGACCGCGACCGCGATGTGCCTGCATGACGCCGAACGGCGCGACCGTGGCCATGTGATCGACGTGTCCGCACAGGAAGCGATTGCGCACTCGCTTCAGAATGCCGTTCAGGTCTGGGATCTGGAACAGCGTGTATCTACCCGTGGCGGAGAGGGGACGCGCGATGCGACCGAGGATGTGTTTCCCTGCCGGGACGGGTTTGTCTTTCTGGCCGCGCCCCCGGCCCTCCCGAATTCGTGGGCCGGCATCGTCGGCTGGATGAAGGATGTCGGGCACCCGTCGGGCGAGGCCCTCAGCGCGCCCCGCTGGAGCGATCGTGAGTGGCGCAAGACGCGAGAAGCCAAAGCCATGTTCCGCGTCCTGTTCACCGCGTTCACCGAGACACGCACGAAGGCCGAGCTTCGGCAGGGCGCTATGGTGCGCAGGGTCGTCATGGCACCCGTTGCCCGCTTCGCCGACCTTCCCGACGACCCGCAACTGTCGCACCGTGGGTTTTTCCGACAGGTGGGCGACCATCTGTTTCCGGGGCCGCCTTACCGACTGTCCGAGCCGGTCTGGCAAATTTCGCCGGCCCCCGCACTCGGGCATTGCCGACCGGACCCGGTGCCATGACGACCGATTTTCTCGACGACGTGCGGTTCACCGATCTGACGTGGGCCGGAGCAGGGCCGTTCGGAACCAAGGTCTTTTCCGATTTCGGAGCCGAGATCATCAAGGTGGAGAGCACCATCAGGCTCGACTCCGTGCGCACCGGCGGGCCGTTCAAAGACCGGACCTATGGCGTCAACCGGTCGGGATACTTCGCTTCCCGGAACACCGGAAAGAAAAGCTTTACGGTCGACACCAAGACCGATGAGGGCCGGGCGCTTGTCCTCGACCTGATCCGACAGTCGGATGTGGTGTCGAACAACTTCGGTCCCGGCGCGATGGAGCGGATGGGCCTTGGCTATGACGATGTCCGTTCCGTCAAGCCGGACATCATCTATCTGTCGATGCCGATGTACGGAGAAAGCGGACCCTTGGCGCAGCTTCTGGGAGTCGGGATGACGATTTCGGCGGTGTCGGGCCTGATGTGGGCGACAGCATATGCTGCGGGCGATCCCGTCGGGCCGGGCACGCATTATCCCGACCATGCGGCCAATCCCTATCATGCCGCCTTTGCCATCCTGTCGGCCCTGCGATACCGGCGGCAAACCGGGACGGGCATGAAGATCGACCTCAGCCAGGTGGAATCGACACTGAACTTCATCGGGGGCGCGGTGACGGATTGGGCGATGACCGGCAAGGAACCGGCCGTCACGGGCAATTCCGACGCGTCCGCCGCTCCGCATGGCATCTACCGTGCAAAGGGCGCGGACGACTGGGTCGCCGTGGCCGTCATCGAAGAGGCGCAATGGCCCGCCTTGTGCCGGGTTATCGGACGGGCCGATCTTGCGGCCGATCCGGCCCTTCGGACGGCAACCGGACGGCACGCTGTTGCCGAAAGGCTCGATGCCGCCGTTGCGGAATGGGCAGCGGGACAATCCGCCGACGACGCGGCGGACCGGCTGCTGGAGGCCGGCGTGCCAGCGGCCCGCGTCGCGGATGCGCGCCACCTGATCGAACAGGATGCACAGCTTGCAGCGCGGGAATATTTCGTCCGCGTCGGCCATCCGGAACTTGGCGAGAGCCTTTACGCCTCGCTGCCGTTCATGATCGACGGTGCGCGCGTCGCGCTCGCCCGTCCGCCGCTGCTGGGCGAGCATACGACGGATATCCTGCGGTCGCACCTCGGACTGTCCGAACCCGCGATCGCCGGCCTTGAAGATGCAGGGGTCCTGAAATGAAACGCAGCGCCGCAGTCATCGGGATCGGGCACACCGACTGGGTCGGCGATTGGCACCGGGTCCGTGCCGGAGAGCGGCCGGACGATTGCTATGGTTATGCCGCAACCGCGTTTCGCCACGCGTTGAAGGACGCCGATCTTGGACGCGATGCAATCGACGGCCTGATCGTCGGACCGACCACCGCATACGAACGTATGGCCGAAGTGCTGCACATGAATGTCCGATGGGGGGATCAGGCGGATGCCGTCCTGTCCGTCGTTCAGGCCGTCCATGCCATCGAGACCGGCGCGGCGCAGGTCGTGGCCCTTGTCTACGGCAACGATCAACGGTCGGTCGGGACGCAATATGGCGGTCCGCAGGCGATGGGAGGCGACCAGTTCCTGTCCTATGTCTATCACGCGCCCTGGGGGATGACGTCGCAAGGCGCGCTCTATGCCATGACGTTTCGGGCCTATGCGGATCGGTACGGTATCGACGAGCGCGCGCTTGGCCATGTCGCCGTGGCGCAGCGCGAAGGGTCGGCGCGCAATCCCAATGCGATCCAGCGCAAGGAGATCACGCTGGATGACTACATGGCCGCCCGGTACATCACCGAGCCGCTGCGCCTGTTCGACTATTGCCTCATAAACGATGGCGGCGTCGCGCTCATCATCGCCGAGGCCGAGGTGGCCAAGCGACTGTCGGACAACCCGGTCTGGATCGAGGCGACGGGCCGGTTCGACCTCAACGAAGGCGCCACGAGCCTTGAGCCCCGGCTCACCGATTTCTATCGCCCGGCGCAGCAGGCCGTGGCCGAGCAGGTGTTCGGAACGTCCGGTCTGGAGCCCGGCGATATCGACGTGTTCCAGGTTTACGACAGTTTTTCGGTCCATGTGCCCTTGGCACTCGAAGGCTACGGATATTGCGGCGCGGGCGAGGCCGGGAGATTCATGGCCGAGCAGGGCATCGGGCTGGCCGGCCGATTGCCGACGAACACGTCGGGCGGTCACCTGTCGGAGACCTACATGCAGGGCTGGGCGCACCAGATCGAATGCGTGCGACAGGTGCGCGGCTCCTGCGGCGCGCGCCAGATCGAAGGTGCGCGGCGGGTGCATTATTCCTCGGACGTGGCCGGCAAGGCCGTGTCGGTCATCTACGGGAGGACGTGATGCAGACGGCAGCAACCCCGCCCCGCGTGCTGGGTCTTTACGACCGTCCGATGTGGGACATTCTCGAAGAGACCGGAACACTCCATCTGCAGCGGTGTTCCGACTGCGGGCACTGGCGCTACCCGCCCGGTCCGTGTTGCCCCGATTGCCTGTCGCCGGACTTCGCCTGGACGGCCGTTTCGGGAACCGGGACGGTCGTCAGTTGGGTGACGTTTCACAAACAGTATCTCGAACAATATCCTGCCCCCTACAACGTTGTGGCGGTCCGGCTGTCCGAAGGCCCGATCCTGATTTCCAATCTCGTGGAGCTGCCGGTCGGCAACATCATCGGTCGGCGTGTCTCGGTCCGGGTGATCCGGATGGACGACGGCGTGCTGCTCCCCCGTTTCGAACTGGAGGAAACATGAAGGTCAAGGCAATCAGCGTTCACGAATACGGCGGGCCGGAAAAGCTGGTCTACGAGGATGTCGAGGTGGGCAATCCGGGTCCGGGTCAGGCCCTGATCCGGCACACGGCGATCGGTCTGAATTTCGCCGACACGCACAATCGCGAGGGCCGCTATCCGCTTCCGTCCCTGCCGCACGTTCTGGGCGGCGAAGGTGTCGGCGTGATCGAGAAGGTCGGACCGGGTGTCACGGATGTAAAGCCGGGGGACCGGGTGGCCTATGCTGCAGGGGGGCCGGCCTTCCCCCCCGGGTCCTATTCCGAGGCGAGGCTGTTCGATGCGTCGCGGCTGGTTCAGATCCCGCAGGAGATCGACGACCGCGTCGCGGCGGGCATGATCGTGAAGGGGCTGACCGCGCAATATCTGCTCAAGAGCGTCTATCCCGTCGGACCGGGGGACACGATCCTCGTTCATGCGGCGGCCGGTGGCGTCGGAAGCATCCTGACGCAATGGGCCGCGCACCTGGGCGCCCGCGTGATCGGGGTCGTGAGTTCGGACGAAAAGGCCCGCTCCGCCACGGAGAACGGCTGTCACCATGTGCTCAACTCCCAGCAGGATGACATCGCCGACCGTGTCCGCGCCCTGACCGCCGGAGAGGGGGTTCCGGTGGTCTTCGACGCGGTCGGACAGGCGACCTTCAATACCTCGCTTGCCAGTCTTCGGGTGCGGGGGACATTGGTGTCCTTCGGGACGGCATCCGGCAAGGTCCCGCCTTTCGACCTGTTCCGGTTGAACCAGATGGGCTCCTTGTCGATCACGTCCGCGGCCTTTGCCTTTTTTGTCCGCTCGCGCCCGGAGTTGCTGGCACGGGCGCACGATCTGATCGACGTGGTCCTGCGCGGTGCGGTCAAGATCCGCGTGAATCGGGAATTCCGCCTTGCCGACGCGGCTGACGCGCATCGTGCGCTCGAGGCGCGCCAGACACAGGGCGCATCGGTGCTGATTCCGTGAGGTGGGGATGACGACGGATCCCCATCCGGGCGTGCGGCCGGACTGGCTGGCCCTTCGCCATGAGGACGCGTTGGATCCCGATCAACCGATCATCGATGCCCATCACCACCTGTGGGACAAGGCGCAGGAACACTATACGGCGGATGAGTTCCTCAAGGATGCCGAGACCGGCCACCGCATCGTCGGAACGGTGTTCGTCGAGGGCAATACGGCCCACCGGACCACCGGGCCGGCGGCATTCGCGCCAATCGGTGAGACGGAGATGGCGACGGCCGAGGGCAGCCGTGCGGGCGTCGGTGCGACACGCGTTGCCGCCGGGATCGTGGCCCGTGCCGATCTTCTTCTGGGACGCGATGTCGGTCCCGTGCTCGATGCCCATGCGGCCGCCGCGCAGGGGAGGTTTCGCGGCATCCGCCATTCGACACCCTGGCACGCGGACCCGGCGGCACGCGGCTCGGCCCTCCTCAGCGGGCCGGGATTGCCCTACGACCCGCGGTTTCGCGATGGCCTCGACGAGATTCGCAAGCGCGGCCTCGTGTTCGACGCCTGGATGTATCACACCCAGCTGGGCGACCTCGTGGACCTCGCGCAGGCGATGCCGGGTCTCAAGATCATCCTCAATCACGTTGGCGGACCGATCGGCATAGGTCCTTACGAAGGGCGACGATCCGAGGTCTTCGCCGACTGGAGTCACTGGATCGGACGTCTCGCCCGCTTCCCCAACGTCGGCATCAAGCTGAGCGGGCTTGGCATGCGTCTTTGTGGCTTCGGGTTCTCTGCGCAAAAGATGCCTCCCTCCTCGGAGGAGCTTGCGCGGGCCTGGCGCCCCTACATCGAGACCAGCATCGAGGCCTTCGGTGCAGCGCGGTCCATGTTCGCGTCGAACTTTCCCGTCGACAAAGGGTCTGCATCCTATGCGGTCGTCTGGAATGCGTTCAAGCGGATCGCGTCCGGCGCCGGGATCGACGAACGGGAGGCGCTTTTCAAAGGCGCTGCGATGAAGGCATACTCGCTCGACATCATCGTTCCCGAGGTCAAGCAAGGGAAGCTTGCAGGATAGTGGCGACAGAACCGCAAAACACCACGATGTCGGAACCGGTCGACTGCGCGACGACAGACACGGCAATCGGCCTGTTCCGGTGCCTCGACGCGACGCAGGGGCCGGTGACGCGCGAAGACTCGCTTCTTCAGGCGCGCCGGGTGATCCGGGCCGTTGCCGCGCGCGGGCATGACCGGGACTCCCTCGTCGCCCAGATCGCTTCCGAAGTGGGGGCCGATATCGTGGAGGGGATCGTGCCACCGGGACACGATCTCAATACGGTCGAACTGGCCCGACGGTACCAGACCAGCCGCACGCCAGTCCGCGAGGCGCTGATGCTGCTGGAACGGGAAGGACTTGTCGATATTCCACCTCGGCGAAGACCGCGCGTTCACGTCCATACGATCAAGGAGGCCCGAGAGATCTACGTCACCCGGACCGCCATTTTCGAGTTGATCGCGGTCGAGGTCGCATCCCTTGCCTCTGCGGAAGACACCGCCTTGCTGAAGGTCATTCTGGAGCGCATGAAACGCGCCGCCGACATGGGGGATGTGGCGGCCTTTTCGTGGCTCAGCGTTGAATTCCACGAAACCGACACCCGGATATCGCGCAACAGCACGGCCAAGCGAATTCACGACTCCCTCCTGCTGAGGACGCTTGCGATGAGACGTCTGAGCCTGTCGCGCGGCAACCGGATGCAGCAGTCGCTCGACGATCACATCCAGCTTGTGAAGGCTTATGAGACGCACGATTCCAACCTTGCCGGTGCGATCATGCGGGCCAACCACATGGCCGCGTTCCAGGCAGTGGAGAATTATCATGCCACCGCCGGTCAACTCATGGCACCGCACACGTTCGGGCCTTCGGCGTCGAATTGACATGGAAGGTCTGACCTTTGAGCGCGGCGGTCGGCGGGGCGGCCCGACCCTGGTCCTGATCCATCCGATGGGAGCCGACTTGCGGTTCTGGGACACGTGCCGGGGGCATCTGGAACCAAGGTTCGATTGCCTTGCGATGGACCTGCCTGCGGCGGGATCATCGCCTGACCCGGCAGGACTTCTGTCGCTGACCCGGCAGGCCGAAATCCTCGCCGAGATGCTCGATGAAATCGAGATCGATCGCTTTGTCGCGGTCGGGTGCGCCGTCGGCGCGATGATTGCGGTCCACCTTCTGGCGCGGCGCCCCGACCGGTCGATGGGGGCCGTCCTCGCAAATCCCGGTCTCAGGACCGAAGGCCCGGCCCGTTCTGCCCTTGCCGCCCGCGCTGCGGCGGTGCGCGACGGCGGAATGGCCGCAATCGCGGAGGCGACGGTCGCGAGGGCCTTCGAGGGGCAGACCGATGAGGCCGCGCGCGCAACCTTTGCCGACCGCTTCCTGTCCCAGGACCCCGAGCGGTATGCGCGACAGATCGACGGAATGCTCGATGCCGACATTTCAAAGGATCTCCTCCGTATCAGATGTCCGGCGCTGATTTCTGTCGGCGGATACGACAGGCTGCTGCCGCCGGACATCGGGCGGAAGGTCGCCGCCGATTGGCCGGGGGCGTCGCTGATCGAGTATCCGGATGCCGCGCATTTCATCCCCTATCAGAGCCCCGGTCCGTTCAGCCGCGATCTGATGCAATGGCTGATCCGCGCGTGACGGCGGCCGACGCGCCCTGCCGGACAGGGGTGATCCATGTTGTCGAACCGGACATTCGGACAGGCGTCGCGCGCGTTGTCTTGCCGTGCCTTGATCGGCAACGTGGGCGTTTTTTCCGCGTCATCGACCGATGCGACTGGGGGATTTTCCGCCGCACGGGTTCTTTCAGCGGACAGCCTGCGACGGATTGCAACGGGCGACGGAAACGAGGCAGTGCCGCTGACCCCACCGGGTAAAGGCGGGGAATGCACGCCAGCCTTCGACCGATCGGGGCCGCCTGTCGCGACCGCGATGTTGAACGGGCGGGCCCGTGCCCCGGGTCAGCCTTCGTCCCGTGCCACCGGTCCGCCCTGTGCTTCCCAGGTCGAAAATCCCTCGCGCAGGTGTGCGGCATCGAAGCCCATGTCCTGCAGTGTTGCCACGGTCAGGGCCGAGCGCCATCCGGAGGCGCAATGGAAAACATAGCGTTTTCCAGCCTGCCCGAAGACCTCCTTGAAGTAGGGACTGTCTGGATCGACCCAGAACTCGATCATGCCACGGGGAGCATGGATCGCTCCGGGGATATAGCCTGTCCGCTGCCGCTCGCGCGGGTCGCGGATATCGACGATGACGGTGTCCGGTTCATCGACGCGTGCGATGAGGTCGGCGGTCTCTACCTCGTCGATCCGCGCGCGGGCGGCGGCGACCATATCGGCGGCTGTTGTCTTGAGCTGTGCCATCCGCACCTCCGTTTCGCCCGCATTCTGCTGCGTCAATCCTGGGGGCGCAAGGGTCAGCGCGTTGCTCCCCCCGCGCCGGGACCGCCCCGGCGGGAATTGCCGGGGTGGGTCGGGTCGGGCCCCCAGATCGCTTCGTAGGTCGATACGACCATCCCCCGCTTCTGGAACAGGACGAACAGGACCGCCATGAGCGCCCACCAGACCGGCAGGACGATCCACATCCAGATCGGCGCATTGGCCTGCCACATGCCGGACAGCACCGCTGCCATCGACAGCGCAAGCGCGAGGTAGCCGGAGCCCTTGTGCAGAACCTCGAATGCCAACCTGCGCGGAGTCATGTCATAATGATCGCCCCGCAGGTTGCGCTTGTCGGTCGGTCCGCCCTTGGTGCCCCGGAAGGCCCCGGACGCCGCCTGCATCACCCCCAGCCACAGGACCGCCCAACCGAACGCGCGGTGAAGCCAGATGGAGGACGTCAGCGATGTCGTCTCGCCCGGACGCGACAGGACGAGCCAGAGGCCGATCACCATCAGGAGAAGCGCACCGATCTGCGCGCCCAGATGCGTGCGCCACCAGACGCGATTGTCCACGACTTCCGGATAACGCTGACGGGGCAAGACCTTGAAGAACCGCGCCGCAATGACTCCGGCGGGCACGAGCACACCCCAGGCCACCACCATGACACGACCGTGCCATTTGAGATGAAACCCAAGATCATGGAGCCGGTCAGCATCTATCGGTGTCAGCAGCCACTCCCACATGCCGTCACCCTTTCACCGCACCTGCGGTCATGCCGGTGATGATCTGGCGGCTTGCGACCAGTGTGAAGAGGATCGGCGGGATCGCCAGAAGCGTGCCGGTGGCCATGATGACGCCCCAGTCGATATCGTACTCGGTGAGAGAGTTCACGATGGTCACGGGGACGGTCCGGCTGTCGCGATCCGACAGCGCATTGGCCAGCAGGAACTCGTTCCAGCCGACCCGGAAGGTAAAGATAGCGGCCGCCGCGAGGCCCGGCTTGATAAGGGGAAGAACCACGAGGAAGAACGTGCGGAATGGCCCGGCGCCGTCCATGCGCGCCGCCTCCTCCAGCTGGATCGGCACCTGAACGATGAAGGATTGCAGGATCCAGATCACGAACGGCAGGTTCATGGCGACATACACGAGGATGATCCCGGCCCGTGTCCCGTCGATCCCGAACTGGAATGTCCAGATGCCGAAGACGGGCACCAGCAACACCGCGGGCGGCACCATGCGCACCATCAGCGTGGTCAACAACGTGACCCCCCGTCCCATGAAGCGGAACCGGACCAGCGCATATGCCGCCATGCAGCCGAGGATCAGCGTGATTGCGGTCGATACCAGCGATATGATGAGCGAGTTGACCAGCGCGCGCCCGAACGTGGCGTCGCAGCGGCGGACGTGTTCCGGCTCGTACCACAGGAAATCGCAGAGCGCGGTTTCATAGTTCCGAATCGTCGGCACGAACAGAAGTTGCGCCGTGGGAGAGGTAATCTCGACGTTGAGCTTAAGGGAGTTCGAGATCATCAGGACGATGGGACCGAGCGCCATGAAGATCAGGACGACGAGCACGGCGTAGAAGGCGGGGTTCTGGCGGGTGGGCGCGGCGGCCATCGATCAATCCTCCGCCATGTGGCGCAGGCGTGCGGCGCGCGCCTCCTGCACCTTGGTGTAGGCGAACATCGCCAGCGTGAGGCAGAGCAGCAGGATCAGCAGCACATTCGACATCGCGGCGGCATACCCCAGCTCCCGGAATTCCGATGCGGTGCGACTGATCCGCAGGGCCAGGATCTCGGTCGACAGGCCCGGCCCGCCGTTGGTGAGCACGAGGATGACTTCCAGCACCTTGAAGGCGTCGATGACGCGCAGCAGACCGGTCACGATCAGCACAGGCAGCATCAGCGGCAGCTTGATGTGCCAGATCAACTGCCAGCCCGAGGCGCCGTCAATGCGCGCCGCTTCCATGGCGGAGCGGGGAAGCGACTGCAGGGCGGCCAGCGACAGGATGAAGATGAAGGGTGTCCACTGCCAGATGTCGGCGATCACCACCGACGCAAAAGCCCAGTCGCCGTCAGATAGCCACGGCGCGCCCTCGAACCCCAAACCCTCCAGCACCTTGTTGAAGGTGCCGACCGTGGGATGATACATGTAACGCCAGACGAGGCCCACCACGATGGGTGCGATCATCATCGGCAGGATGAACACCGTCCGCAGCAGCGTCATGCCGCGCAATTCCCGGTCCAGCATCATCGCGAGGCCGACACCCAGAACCATCTCGATGCTGACGACCACGACCGCGAATTTCAGGGTGACGAAAAAGCTTTCCAGAAATGCCGCATCGCCCATCAGGTTCGTGTAATTGCGCAGCCCGATCCAGTCCGCCTCTCCGATCCGCTGCGACGGGTTCCAGTCGAGGAACGAGGCATAGATCATGTAGCCGATGGGGTAGAGCAGGGCGACCGCCATCACCAGCACCGCCGGGGCGAGGAACAGGTAGGGCGTCAGTCTGTTCGCGTTGGCAAGCATCGGCAGGCGTCCTTGACGAATTGAACGGAACGGCGCGTTCGCGGGATGTTTCGGGCGAAGGGCGGCGATGCCACCCGCGCCTGGCCCCGTCGCGCGTCGGAGGCGACGCACAACGGGGTGCCGCGCCCTTCGGGAGAAAAGGACGCGGCAGATCGGGGGCTACTGCCAGGCGTAGTAGCCGGCGTCTTCCATCGTTGCCCTGGTCCGTTCCGCCACGCCGTCGAGTGCTTCCTGGATATCGAGACCTTCGGTCAGGACCTGGCTCATGGTCGTGCCGATGTCGGCGTTGATCGAGCCCCAGGCGGGGATGATCGGGCGCCAGTCCGGGTCGGCATACTTGAGCGCCTCACCGAACGTCGCGGAATAGGGGAACTTGGCGTTCAACTCCGGATTGGCATAGGTCGAGAAGCGCGACGGGTTGCCGCCTTCCATCGCGATGGCAAGATCCCCCTTCTTGGAGGTCAGCCATTGCATCAGCAAGAAAGCCGCCTCCTTGTTCGGGGCGTTGGTCGGGATGGCCAGGCCGAACCCGCCGGTCTGGCTGCCGCGACGCGACCCCATCGGATGCATCGCATATCCGACGTTGCCGGCGACGGTGGACTTGGTCGGGTCCTCGAACCCTGCGGCGAAGGCGATGCTGTCCATGAACATGGCCGCCTGGCCCTGCATGAACGCGGCGGCGGCCTCGGCTGGGCCGAAGGTCGTGCCGCCCTCGGGACCACAGTCGACGATGGTCTTGAGCGCATTGGCGGCGGCGACGCCCGCCTCGTTGTTGATGATCGGGTTCCACTGGTCGTCGAACACCCGACCGCCGAGGGGTGCGAGGTGCAACAGGAACGCGTGCGATGCCTGATGACCCGACGCAGCGCGCGACGCCATTCCGCCCATTCCGGGCTCCAGTTCGGGGATCTGGCAAGCGACGGTCAACAGCTCGTCGTATGTTTCCGGCACGTCGATCCCGTGTTTCTCGAAGATGTCCTTGCGATAGGCGAGGACGCTCGTTTCCGATCCGAACGGCACGCCGAACGCCGAGCCGAGCGCACCGGGCAGGTAGCCCTTGGCCCCGCCGGCGACGCCGATGTTCTGCACGTAGCCATCGATCAGGTCGGCCTGGTCATATGCGGGATCGGCCAGCGCCGGGTTCATGAAGTACTTCGCCAGGTTCTCGAGCTGATCGGCGAAGACGTAGTCGGCCTTCGAGAAGACCACATAGGCGATCAGGTCGTAATCGCCCTCGTCCTTGGTCAGCTCCAGCGTTTGCCGTTCGCGCATCTTGAGGTATTCGAGTTGGTCGACCTCTACCTCGATGCCGGTCTCCTCGGTGAACTGGTCCAGAACCTCGATCGCCGCATTGTAATGCGGATGCGCCGGAAAGTTCACGACAAGCGTCGTCCCTGCATAGGGTTCATAGGGGTTGGCGCTCGCGGCGCCGGCGATGACGGCGGCGATGGCCGCGCCGGTGAAGTTCCATCTGTTCAGCATATCGGTTCCCTCCCTGGGTGCTGCGTTGAATTGGGATCAGAGGCGCGCGCCGCTGACCCGGTCGAAAAGCATGATATCGTCGGTCAGCACGCCGAACGTGCGGGTCTCGCCGGTCGCGATGCGGTCGGAACTGGCGATCTCCGCAAGCACATCGACCTTTCCGCAGCGCGTCACGAGGACGGATTGCGCGCCGAGATATTCCGACACGATCACCCGCAAGTCTATCGGTGCGCCGCCCGACAGGACGATGTGCGAGGGACGTATGCCGACCTCGACCGCCTTGCCCGATGCCGCCTGCGCGCGGTGTGCAAGTTCGGGCGGCAAAGGCAGGTCAAAGCCTGCGCCGGAAACACGGTCGCCCGCGATTTCGCCGTCGAGGAAGTTCATCGAGGGCGATCCGATGAAGCCCGCGACGAAGCGGTTCACCGGGTTCGCGAACAGATCCTCTGCTGTGCCCTGCTGCTGGATCACGCCGGCGTTCATCACCACGATGCGGTCGCCCAGCGTCATGGCCTCGATCTGGTCGTGGGTCACATAGACCATGTTCTTGTCGATGGTGTCGCGCATCTCGGCCAGTTCGGTGCGCATCTTCGCGCGCAGCTTGGCGTCGAGGTTGGACAGCGGTTCATCGAACAGGAACGTGCCCGCGTCACGGACCAGGGCGCGTCCCATGGCGACGCGTTGCCGCTGGCCGCCGGACAATTCGGCCGGCTTGCGATCGAGCAGATGTGCGATGTTGAGCATCTCGGCGACACGTTTGACCTCCGTGTCGATCTTGTCTTTTGGCTGGCGCGCAAGGCGCAGCGCGAACGACATGTTCCGCGCGATGTTCATGTGCGGGTAGAGGGCGTAGTCCTGGAACACCATGGCGATGTCCCGTTCCTTGGGTTCGAGGCGTCCGATCGGGCGTTCGTCAAAGTAGATCTCTCCCCCGGAAAGCGTCTCAAGCCCTGCCAGCACGCGCAGTGTCGTCGACTTGCCGCACCCCGAGGGGCCGACGAGGACGGTGAATTCCCCGTCTTCCAGCGTCAGGTCCAGTGGCGGCAACACCAACGTGCTGCCATAGGACTTTTCGACCTTGTCAAATGTGATGCGTGGCAACGGGACCTCCCAACCTCGGTGCTGGATGTCATCCTTTCGACTGGACGACGTCCTGGGAAGGTGCCACGTATGGCAATGACGTTAACGTTAACGTAAATGCCCCACAGGTTTGACGCGAAGGCTAGCCATGCCGAGGACCCGACAGGCCGGACAGACGAGCATCCACGATATCGCGACGGCGGCGGGTGTATCGGTCATGACCGTCTCGCGCTCCATGCGCGGGGTCGAGGGGGTGTCGGACGCGGTGCGCGCCCGGGTCCTGAAGCTGGCGCGGGACCTCAATTACGTGCCGTCGTCCAGCGCGCGCGCGCTGGCAGCCACTAATTCCAACCTGATCGGTATTTCGTTCCCGACGCTCTTCAACGATGTCTTTCCAGATATCCTCGAAGGGATGCGGCGGATTTTCGATCAGGCAGGGTATTCGTCGGTCATGGACACGACGGATTACGACATGGCACGGGAAGTATCGTGGGCCGACAGGTTTCTGTCGTGGCGCCCCGCCGCCATCATCCTGACGGGCGTGAACCACGATCCCCGGCTGCGGGCGCGACTCGAGGCCGGTCTGGTCCCGACGCTGGAAATCTGGGATGTCACCGAACGCCCCATCGATCTGTGCGTCGGCATAGACCACCGGCTGGAGGGCAAGGCCCTCGGACAGGAGATTGCGGCCATGGGTTATCGCAGTCCGACCTATATCGGTGCGCCCGAAGGCCTCGACCCCCGCGCCGACCAGCGGTTCGAGGGGCTTGCCGAAGCGTTTCGCGCCGCGGACGTCCGACATATCCAGCGGATCGGCGGCGTCGGCGGCAACAGTTTCGTCGTCGGTGCGGAAGGCGTCGGTCGCATCGACCTGACCGATCCACCCGATGTGCTGTTCTTTTTGACCGACAACATGGCTTTCGGAGGTATGATGGCGCTGCAAAAGCTTGGCCTGCGCGTTCCGGAGGATATCGGGGTGGTGGGGTTCAACGGGCTCGACCTGACCACGGTCCTGCCCCGTCCCATCACCACGATGGCGTCGCCGCGACGCCAGATCGGCCTCGTGGGTGCACGACACCTGCTGGCCCGCCTCAACGGGATCAGCCCGCCGAAAGTCACCCGCTTGCCTTGCAGCTTTGTGCCGGGTTCTACGACGCGGGTGCAATAAACGTTGACCTCGGGCGGCCAAAGGTGACAGTGCCGCAGTGCAGCATGAGGAGACATCAATGGTCACCGTCATCACCTTCGCCCAGCAGAAGGGCGGCTCGGGAAAGACGACGCTCTGCGCGCACCTCGCTGTGGAACTCGCCGCGCGGGGGCACCGTGTTGCTCTTCTGGACAGTGATCCTCAGGGCAGTCTGGGGCGGTGGTTCATGACGCGTTTCGATCGCACCGACGGCCTCAGGGGCGATCTGGAATTCTCGACGGCCTCCGCCTGGGGCGTCAGCTACGAGGTGTCCAAATACAAGACATCGCACGATTTCGTCCTGATCGACACGCCTCCCAAAGTGGATGCCGATCTGCGCCCGGCCCTCAAGGTGTCCGACCTGATCATCGTGCCGGTCACGGCCAGTCAGGTCGACCTCTGGGCCACTGAGGGTGTTCTCGACATGGCGGCGCGTGAAGGCAAACGCCCCCTGGCGGTTCTGAACCGTGCCCGTGCCGGAACCCGGGTGACCGTTCAGACCCAGGCCGGGATCGAAAATCTCGACGCGCACGCGGCCACGTGCATCATCGCGAACCGCGTCGCCTATGCCGAGGCGCTTGGGGTGGGGCAAGGCGTTGCGGAATATCCGGGCGCGAAACTCGCGGCAGCGGAGATTGCAGTCCTGGCCGACGAAATGCTCGCATTGCTCGACCGCTAACGCCAGAGCCACGGATGATTGGCCAGCGCACCCTGCGCCTTGGCCAACAGCCGGTTGGCCGATCCCGGGCGTGGGCTGGGACCGTGGGCAAGGCGATGGACCGCGATTTCGGGCGGGCAGGCCGTGCCGATCACCGGATCGAAATATCTTGGATATTCAATCAGAACCGCCTGCGTCAACGCGTCGAGCGAGGGGCG
>JBARXR010000005.1:0-2934 GCA_049647445.1 Jannaschia sp.
CGGCGCGAAGGTCGCGACCTTCGATGCGGCAGAGGCGCTCAACATCCCGGGTGTGACTGCGGTGCGCGAAATACCCTCGGGCGTTGCCGTCTACGCGCAAGATACCTACGCTGCGCTGCGCGGGCGAGACGCATTGACCGTGGAATGGGACAACAGTGAAGCCGAAACACGGTCATCCGAAGAGATCGAGGCCGAGTTCACCGCCGCCGCACGCGCACCCGCAACCGTCTCCGAGGACACCGGCGATGTCGAGGCTGCCCTGGGCGGAGCCGCACGGACCTTCGAGGCGGAATACGTCTTTCCCTACCTCGCCCATGCCGCACTGGAACCGCTGGATGGTGTCGTGGAATGGACGCCGGAGCGCGTTGATATCTGGTCGGCGATCCAGGTCCCGACTGTCGCCGGTCCCGTGTTCTCCGCAGCGCTCGGCGTGCCGCAAGATGCGGTGGCGGTCCACACCATGTACGCGGGTGGCAGTTTCGGGCGCCGTGCAACAGCCAGCGCGCAATTCGAGGCCGAGCTTGCCGCAGTCGCGGCAGCGGGCGGGCCTGGAACGTACAAGCTGCAGTGGACCCGCGAGGATGACATGACCCAAGGCTACTACCGTCCGTTCACCGTGCACCGGCTGCGTGCGGGCCTTGACGCGGCGGGCAACATCACCGGATGGGACAACACGATCGCCAACCAGTCGATCGCTTTCGGGACGATGTTCGAACAGGGCGTAATGATCAACGGCGTGGACCGAATGGCCGTCGAGGGTTCCGTCGATCTGCCTTACGGGATCCCGTCGCGCAGAATATCCTGGGCGCAGATGATCACACCGGTGCCGGTGCTTTGGTGGCGCGCGGTGGGTCACACCCACACGGCCTACGCGACAGAGACCTTTCTGGACGAGTTGCTGGCGGCGGCCGGGCGCGATTCCGTGCAGGGACGGCTTGATCTGATTGCGCCGGACCGTGCCCGGGACCGCGCCGTGCTGGAGCGTGTCGCGGACATGGCGGCGTGGAGCGGCCCGGGCACCGGCGATCGCCGTCTTGGCGTGGCCTTGCATAAATCGTTCGGCAGCTACGTGGCGCAGATCGCCGAGGTCGAAAACCGCGATGGCATGCCCCATGTCACCCGCGTCTGGTGCGCCATCGATTGCGGTGTTGCCGTGACCCCGGACATCATTCGCGCGCAGATCGAGGGGGCCATCGGCTTTGGCCTGGGTGCAGCCCTTTACGAGCAACTCACGCTCGAACCCGGCGGCACCGTGCGCGAACGCAACTTCGACAGCTACCGCGTTCTGGCCTTGGCGGACATGCCGCAGATCATGGTCGATATCCTTCCGAGCGGTGAGATGCCCAGCGGTGTGGGCGAGATCGGAACACCGCCCATTGCACCGGCCGTGGCGAATGCCTGGCGATCGTTCACAGGCGAAACTCCGCGTCGCCTGCCCATGATCGGCGCTTGACCACAAATGCAGCAGAATATGAGCCACGAGGCAAATGACCCTGCCAGTCCACCCAAAGAGCGCTTTTGCAATATTGGACGTCTCAGACACCGAACGGGCGTCCCCCACGTCCGCAAGCTGGTTTTAGATAATCGGAAGAGAAGGCTGAATGAGACGATGACACGGCGGCAGCAGTCAACGTGCGGTACCGCAGATCCCGTGTGGTCCGGTAATCGAGATATCCGCATGCGGCCTATCAGTCCTGCCGATGTCCATTCCGCAACCGGTCTTAGCGCCTGCGCCGCATCACGTCGTTCAGCCGATCAACGATCAAGTCGCCTGAAATGATGGCGGCAAGGCGGAGGCCCGCGCAACGATCCGGGAAATCGGCCGTTTCCCTGCGCTGTTCTTGTCAGGTCTTGCCGACTCTGATCCTGGCGCTGCTGCTCTGCATGAACGCTGCCGCGGCGCAAACCGCATCGGACGACGGGGCGCCGGACGAGCCGGCCCTTGTCGTGCGCCTGATCCAGGCCGAGCTGCGTCCGGATATCCATGCGTTTTCGCTGACCGGCTATATCGCGGCCCGCAATACGCTCACTGCGTCGTTCCCGAGCGCTGGGCGGGTCAGCTCGATTTCCGTCATTGAAGGCGACCGGGTCGAGGCGGGCATGGAACTGGCCCGGATCGAAAGCGTGGCCCAGGAACAGGCGCTGCGTGCAAAGGAAGCGGGGTTGACCTCTGCCACGGCCTCGCTCGCGCAGGCGCAAAGCGACTTCAACCGTCAGGACGCGCTGCTGGCGCGCGGCAGCACGACCCGCACGGTCCGGGACACGGCCGAAAATGTGTTGATCTCTGCCGAGGCAACGGTGGCCGAAGCGCAGGCGGAACTCGACTTGGCACGCAAGGACCTTGAGGACACCGTCCTTCGCGCACCGGCGGACGGGATCGTCACGTCGCGCGACGCCGAGGTTGGCCAGGTCGTCGCGGCGGCGCAAGGCGTGGTCGGGCTCGCGATCGGTGGCGCGTTCGATGCGGTGATCGGGGTGCCGGAGGTGCGCCTGTCGGTTCCGCGAAACCCCGGCACCGTCAGTCTTGAACTGCTGGAGGGCACGGCCCCGGCTTTCGAGGGCAAGGTGCGCGAGATACTGCCCGTGATCGACAGTGCAACCGGAACCGTGCAGGTCAAGATCAGCGTGATCGATCCGCCCCCGGACATCGCCATCGGTGCAGCCGTGCGCACCAACGTCGCATATACCGACAGCCCCGTCGTCGCCCTGCCGTCTTCGGCATTGACCGCTACCGCGACCGGCCTCGCGGTGTGGGTGGTCGACCCGGACACTTTCAAGGTGCACCTGCGGCAGGTGCAGGTCCTGCGACACGAGACGGCAACCGTCCTGCTGAATGCCGGTGTGCAGGACGGTGAGATCGTCGTCGGTGCGGGGAGCCAGCTGCTTTACGAAGGCCGTACGGTGAAGGATGCCGCCCCCGTGACGGAACAGGAT
>JBARXR010000006.1:0-2014 GCA_049647445.1 Jannaschia sp.
GTGATCGACGGTCGGCTTTGGCGCCGGGTGCGGGCGCGATTGACGAAGGCGGGGCGCGCGACTACCCCACCGGGATGATCTATCGCACCGAACGTGACTGGCTCAGCGCCCCCGATCGCCGCGTGACGTTCTTCGGAATGTCCGGGCTGGGAAAGACGCATATGGCGCAGCTGATGCGTGAGGCGGGAGACTGGTTCCACTACTCGATCGATTATCGCATCGGCACCGCCTACATGGGCGAGCACATCAACGACAACCTCAAGCGCGAGGCCATGCGGGTGCCGTTCCTGCGCAAGCTTCTGCGCTCCGACAGTATCTACATCGGGTCGAACATCGCCTTCGAGAACCTCGCCCCCCTGTCCACCTATCTGGGCCAGCCGGGCGATCCGGCGCGCGGTGGCCTGCCGATGGCCGAGTACGAGCGGCGGCAGGAGCTGCACCAGAGGGCCGAGGTCAACGCCCTGCTCGACACGCCGCATTTCATCGAACGCGCGCGCGACATCTACGGTTATGACCAGTTCGTCTGCGACACCGGCGGATCAATCTGCGAAGTGGTGGACCCCGACGACCGCGCCGATCCCGCGCTCGGCGCGCTGCACGCCAATTCGCTGATGGTCTGGATCGAAGGCACACCGGACCACACCGCGACCCTGATCGAACGGTTCAGCCGCGACCCGAAGCCCATGTGCTATCGCCCCGCGTTTCTCGCCGCGCAATGGCGCGATTACCTGGACCGGACAGGCACTCAGCCCGACAAGGTCGACCCGAATGCCTTCGCCATCCATGCCTATGCCGCGGCGATCACGGAACGGCACCCGCGCTATGCCGCGATGGCCCGCAACTGGGGGGTGACGGTCACCGCAGCCGACGTGTCCACGGTCCGGGATGCCGCCGACGTGATCGCGCTTGTGGGCGCGGCTCTTGGCAGGGCAAGCCCGACCGCCTAACTGACGCTTCCCGACGACGAAGAAAGCCCGCGCCCATGCCCATCACCCTGCCCCGCGACCTTCCTGCCTACGACGTGCTGGGATCCGAGGGCGTCATGGTCATGTCCGAGACCGATGCGAAGCGGCAGGAAATACGTCCCCTGCGCATCGGTCTGCTGAATCTGATGCCGATGAAGATCACGACCGAAACGCAGTTTGCGCGCCTGATCGGGGCGACGCCCCTGCAGATCGACCTGACCCTGATCCGCATGACCGAGCATCAGAGCCGCCACACCGCGCCTGAACACATGGAGACGTTCTATCGTTCCTTTCAGGAGGTGAAGGACCAGAAGTTCGACGGCCTCATCATCACCGGCTCACCCATCGAGCATCTGCCCTTCGAGGAGGTGACCTATTGGGAGGAGTTGCGGGAGATCATGGACTGGACCCAGACCAACGTGCATTCGACCTTCGGCGTCTGCTGGGGCGGGATGGCGATGATCTGGCACTTTCACGGGGTGCCCAAGCACCTTCTGCCGGCCAAGCACTTCGGCTGTTTCCGCGTGTTCAACGAGGACCCGGCGTCGCCGCTGCTGCGCGGCTTCTCGGACGAATGCGTCATCCCAGTGAGCCGCTGGACCGAAGTGCGCCGGGAGGCAATCGAAGCGGCTGGAATGCGTGTGCTGCTTGGGTCCGACGAGACCGGGCCCTGCCTGATCGAGGATCCCGCGCACCGCGCCGTCCATATCTTCAATCATTTCGAGTACGACAGCGACACGCTGAAAAAGGAATATGACCGTGACGTCGCCAACGGCACGCCGATCAACATTCCGGGCAATTACTATCCCGACGACGATCTGACGAGGCAGCCGTCGAACCGCTGGCGCAGCCATGGCCACCTTCTCTACACGAACTGGATCAACGAAGTCTACCTGACGACGCCCTACGACATGGGGCTGATCGGCACCCACAAGCAGGTGCTCGGCCGCGATCCGGTGGCCCTGTGACGCGGCGCGGCTTTCTGGGCGTCGGTGCGCTGACCGGGCTCACGGCGCTTGGCGCGGGCGGCGTGCAGATGCGGGCAGCAC
>JBARXR010000007.1:0-4164 GCA_049647445.1 Jannaschia sp.
AAAAGATCTCAATGTGGTTTGGAGCGGCGCTCCAAGGCCTCGGTGGCTTCGTCGATGGCGCGCTCGGCGTCTTCCGGGTCCGTGGACGGAATTGCGTAAACCCCGGTCAGCCATTTCCCCAGATCGATGTCGGCACAGCGGGCCGAGCAGAACGGGCGGTATTTTGCTTCGGCGGGCTTGTCACAGATCGGGCAGCTCATAGCAGGTCCTCCAACGGGCGACGTTCGCGGCGACGCGTCAGTTCGAAGTGCCCCAGCGGGGTCCAGCCGATCAGCGAGGTCTCGACGGAGTCGTCGCGCAGGGCACTGCGCAACGCCGCTTCCCACCCCTTTCGATCCTTCTTCGGCATCGGCGCCAGATCCAGCACGATTTGCCCGCCAAGGCCGCGCAGACGCAACTGGCGGGGCAATTCTTTTGCCAGCGCCAGATTGGCGCGAAAGCCGCCCGCGCTGCCGCCTTCGGGCGTGTTGACATCGACAGCAACCAGCGCGCGCGTGGGTTCGATATAGAACGTCGCGGCGCCAGCCACAACTTCAGGTTGGCGCAGCGCATCCAATTGATCCAGAACGATATCCCAGTCCTCAATCACTTCGGCGAAGGGCCAGTCGCGCCACGCGAGCGTATGTGCGTCAGGACCATCAAGCAAATGTTCCGCGCCCTTTCCAGGATCGCCCAGCACCTGTTGCGCGACGGCCCATGTGTCGGCGAGATCTGCTTCCAGAACGTCCGCCGCGACCGCTTCGGCGGCGGTCCGCAGGATAACGCCGGACGTGCCACGATCTTCGGGCAGGACGTCATGCGCGATCTCGAGCAAGCGGTCGCGCTCGTCATCGTCCCGGAGGGAGCGGGCGACGTTCAGGCCGGGCGCACCCGGCGTGACGATGCAGTATCGTGACTTGAAGAGAACACGGTCGGTGACGGGCACTGCCTTGCCCGCTTCCGCGTGGCCAGTGACCTGCACGAGCAATTCCTGACCGGGAACAAGGCCCTTTGCGTTGCGGTGCCAACCTGTCAACCCATTGCCAAGGTTGACGAACATGCCGCCTTGTCCCTTTACGGGCCGGTCGCAAACGGCGCGAAACACGGATCCCGGAGCGGGAATGTCTCCGGGGGCGTCGATCAGCAGATCGTGCAACCGCCCCGCGACCATCCACGCGGCGGCCGACCGGCCATCATGTTGGCCGAGGATGATCTGATTATCGTTCATGTCCAGACCTTTAGGCCAGCGGTTTGAAGGAGGTTGGCCGTCTCGTGCAGGGGCAGGCCGACCACGGCGGAAAAACTGCCCTCCATCCACGACACGAAAGCCCCGGCTGGACCCTGTATCGCGTAACCCCCTGCTTTTCCGTGCCAATTCCCGGTGGATAGATAGCCGTTCACTTCAAGATCCGACAGACGCTTGAACTTGACGGTGGAGACGACCGTCCTGTGCCACGTCCTGTCGTCTGCACGAACGCCGATGGCGGTGATGACGCGGTGGCGACGACCGGACAAAAGGTGCAGGAATTCAGCGGCTTGCCCTTCGGATTCGGGTTTTCCCAGGATGCGGCGACCCAAGGCAACCGTGGTGTCGGCGCAGAGCACGATGTCAGACGCGGCGGCCTCGACTGCGGCCACTTTCGCCGCCGTGATCCGCTCACAATAGACCCGCGGAAGCTCTGCCCCGAGCGGCGTCTCGTCGACATCCGGAGGTCGCACGGCATCGGGCACAAGACCCAGCTGGGCCAACAGCTCCAACCGCCGGGGAGAGCCGGAGCCCAGTATAAACAATTACTTGAAGCGGTAGTTGATGCGGCCCTTGGTCAGGTCGTAGGGGGTCATTTCGACCTGCACCTTGTCGCCTGCCAGAACGCGGATGCGGTTCTTGCGCATCTTGCCCGCCGTATGCGCGATGATCTCATGGCCGTTCTCGAGTTCGACCCGGAATGTCGCGTTCGGCAGGAGTTCCTTGACGACGCCGGGGAATTCGAGAAGTTCTTCCTTGGCCATGGTCTCTCCAGAAGTTGCGCCACGGGGCTCCGTGGCAGGATGCGGTTAGATGGTCCCGATTGCCGAAATGTTCAAGGGGCAATGCGCCGCGCCCGGGTCGCCCCGGTTTTGTACGGTCTGGGGTCGGTTCGGGGTAGCGTTTTCACGTTTTGTACGAAATCGGGACAGCCCGGATTTTGCCCTCCGTTTTCCCGCCAAACGCGCGTTTTTTAAAAAATGGAAGGATGGTCGGGTCCCGGCAGGTTTCGGCTTCATCTTGATCCGACCCGTGCCCGATCAGCGACGCGCAGGTGACGGGAAAGGTCAGTGGCTAGCCGAACCGCTCCTTCAGCTTCCCCATGATCTGGTCGCGGGTCTGGCGGTAGCTGGCGAGTTTTGCGTCGCGGCCTTCGCCCAGGCCGGTGGGGTCGAGGATGGGCCAGTATTCGACGTCGATGTGCGCATGCCGGGCGAGTTCCAGCGCGCGCCGCTGGGAGGCCGGGGAGAGGGCCACGATGAGGTCGAAGCCTTCTAGGTCGTCGCCCCATTCGCGCATCTCGTCGAAGGACCGCGCGCGGTGGCGCGAGAGTTCGATCCCGATCTCCTTGCAGACGGCGATGGCAAAACCGTCGATCTCCAGGTCGTTCTTCACGCCAGCCGACTGGACATAGATGTCCATGCCGTGAAGTTTCTTCATCAACCCCTCGGCCATGGGGGACCGGACGGCGTTGTGGTCGCAGCAGAACAGGACCGACTGGGGCAGATCCATCCGTCAGGACCCGAAGTGCAGGACGCAGATCAGCGTGAAGAGCCGCCGGGAGGTGTCGGTGTCGATGGCGGCCTTGCCCTCCAGCCGCTCCTGCAGGATGCGCGCGCCTTCGTTGTGGATGCCGCGCCGGGCCATGTCGATGGCCTCGATCTGGGAGGGCGGCAGTTTCTTGACCGCATCGAAATAGGCCTCGCAGATCTGCCAGTAGTCCTTGACCACTTGCCGAAACGGTCCGAGCGACAGGTGGAACTCATTGGCCTTGGCCGTCTCGGTCGAGATGTCGAACACCAGCCGCCGCTCGCGGATCGCGAGATGGAGCTTGTAGGGACCGGCGGGCGCGCCTTCGGCCTGAAGAGCGAAGGAATTGTCCTCGAGCAAATCGAATATCGCCACCGCGCGTTCCTGTTCGATCTCGGGCGTGGGGGTCGGCAGGCCACGGTCGTCGATGTCGATCTGGATGAGGCGGGCGGTCATGGGCATTCTTTCGATGGGGTCGGCGTGGCCGGTGCAGGATGGCCCGTGCATGGAATGGCTGCAACGGGCCTTTCTGGATCGGGGGCGATTTCCCCGGCGCATTTGCACGGGCGGGCGGAAACGGGGTGGTCTTTGGCGGGTCGGGCTTTAGCGTGGTGGTGACGGGGGATGGCGGTCGGGGCCGGTGCGGGCCGGTGACCGGGGTTTGGCGAAGCGGTCTCGGGCAAGCTGTCGGGCGCCCGCGCAGGTGTGGGGGGATCCACCCCCCCCCTCGCCCCCGGGAAATGTGAGAAGGAACGAGGGGTATGAAAGCTGCGATCATCGGAGGGGGCGTGATCGGGGGCGGTTGGGCCGCACGGTTCCTGCTCAACGGCTGGACTGTGGATGTTGTCGACCCGGCGCCGGGCGCGGAGGCGGCGGTGGACGCGGTGCTGGCGCGCGCGCGGCGCAGTCTGCCGATGCTCTATGACCGAAGCCTGCCGCACGAAGGGGCCTTGCGGTTCGTGGGGTCCTTGGCAGAGGCCGTGGCGGACGCGGACTGGGTTCAGGAAAGCGTGCCGGAGCGGCTGGACCTGAAGCTGGCCGTTCTGCGGCAAGTTTCCGCATTGGCCCCGGCGCACGCCGTGATCGGATCATCGACATCCGGGCTCAGTCCCCCAGACCTCAATCCGGAAGGCGCACGGGTCATCGTGACGCGGCCGGCCGATCCGCTCTATCTGTTGCCGCTGGTGGAGCTGGCGGGCAGAGGGACGGACCGCGCGGCGGAGATCTTGCGCGGGCTGGGGTTGTATCCGCTGGTCCTGGCGGCCGAAGAAACCGGTGGTCAGGTGGCGAGCCGATTGCAGGGGGCGGTCTGGCGCGAGGCGCTTGCCCTCATCCGCGACGGCACGGCGACGACGGAGCAGATCGACGCGGCGATCCGGATGGGGTTCGGGCTGTGCTGGGCGCAGACG
>JBARXR010000008.1:0-7945 GCA_049647445.1 Jannaschia sp.
CTCGGTGGTCCGCGCCACGTCTTCCCGCACGGTCTGCAGCGCCACGGCGACCACCTGGCGAGACAGTGCATCGTCGATGGGTGAGAGGCGGTCCAGCCCCAGCCATCGGATCACGACCCGGAGCGTCGTGCCCTGCACGATCAGCGTGAAGAGCGTGAAGCCCGTCGCGAGAATGCCCACAAGCCGCTTGGTTTCAGCCGGAACCCGAAAACTCTCCGTCACGGCCAGGGCGAGTGCCAGCGTGACCGCGCCCCGCAGGCCGCCCCAGAGGATCGCCGCCCGGTATGGTCGTTCGATCGAGGGTGACAGCCGCAGCAACGTGAGAAGCGGAAGCAGACCGAACAGGATGATCGCCCGCGCGGCAATTGCGGCCAGCACCACGACCCCCACCAGCGCGACGTCGCCGAACCGGACTTCTTCCAGAAGTCGCGGGATCAGGAGCGCGGCAAGAATGAAGATCAGTGCGCCGGCCCAATGGGCCAGAACATCCCAGAGTTCGCGCAGGTTTTTCCACGCTGCGGGCGGAAGGCGGCCGGGTCCGGTCAGGTTCAGCGTCAGGCCAGCGGCCACGACCGCGATCACGCCGGAGGCACCGATGCTCTGTTCGGCGCCGACATAGGCAAGATACGGCAAGGCAACGGAGATCGACAACTGCGCCAGTTCGTGCCGACCGAACATCGCCATGACCCACACAGCCATGCGCGCCGCGAGCCAGCCGACAAGCGCCCCTCCGGCGATGAGAATGGGGAACCGGGCAAGGGCATCTACAAGGCTCGGGTCCGGGACGCCCAGCATCACGAACCCCATGAACAAGCCGAAGATCGCGATGGCCGCGGCATCGTTCAGAAGGCTTTCCCCTTCGATGATCCGCGCCAACCTGCGCGGCGCCGAGATCGATCGGAAGATGGAGACCACGGCGGACGGGTCGGTCGTGGAAACGATCGCCCCGATCAGGAGGCAGACAGCGAGGGGGATCGGGCTTGCCCAGGCCAGGGCATACCCGACGGTCACGGTCGCCACGACGACGGCCACGACCGCAAGCACGAGGATCGGGACCCAATCGTCCAGCATCCGACGCAGGTTCATGCCCAGCGTTGCCTGAAACAGCAGCGTCGGCAGGAAGACGTACAGAAAGACATTCGACCGGATCGGAAGCTCGAGGATCGCTTCGGCCACGGGATTCAGCGCATCGGTCAACTCCGTGCGCAGAAAGAAGATGGCCCCCAGACCGATCATCACGCCAAGGACAGCGAGGATCACACTGTAGGGAAGGCGCAGCCGCGCCGCGAGCGGCTCGGCCACGCCTATCACGAGGAAGAGCGATGCGATGACGGTCGTGATGACTACGATGTCCATGACCATGAACTAACACGAAGATCAGCCGCCGCACGGCCCGACTTCAGGATGAAGGTCACGTGACGGGCGGCAGTTCGGCGGCGCCTCGCTGCGCACGGCGCGATCCTGAAACAGCGCGTGAGATCCCGCTCTGACGACGGTGTCTGCTTACAAGCCCAGGTCGGACAGCCCCGGATGGTCGTCTGGGCGCGGCCCCTCTGGCCAACGAAACAGCCGGTCGGCCTCCGCTATGGGGACGTCGTTGATAGAGGCATGGCGCTCCGCCATGTATCCCTCCGGATCGAAGAGCCAGTTCTCATTTCCATGCGCCCGGAACCACTGCCCTTCGGCATCGTGGAATTCATAGCAGAACCGCACCGCGATCCGGTTTCCGTCGTGCGCCCAAAGCTCCTTTATCAATCGGTAGCCGGTCTCGGATGCCCACTTGCGGACCAGAAAGCGCTCTACCTCGGCCCGACCGTTGATGAACTCTGAACGATTTCGCCAGCGTGTATCGGGCGTATACGCAAGGGCGACCTTGGCCGGGTCGCGCATGTTCCATGCATTTTCGGCCATCCTGACTTTCATCACGGCATCGTCGTGGCTGAACGGCGGCGTCGGGGGACGTGTCATGGTCTACCTTTGCGGGCGTTGGAAAGTGTCATGTGTCTCGGGTCCCGTTCAGCGTTCGATCCGCCATTCAGTCGCGCAGCCGGACCGTCGAAACGCGAGACAAGCCCACATCGGTCCACAGCGTCCTACCAGTTGTTGTAGCCCAGGAACTTGCCCGTCATCTCGACCTTGACGCGGTCGCCCTTCGGGTGCTCGACCCGGGTGACGGACATGTCGAAATCGATCGCGGACATGATGCCGTCGCCGAATTTCTCCTGAATGATCGCCTTGAGGGTCGGGCCGTAAACGCCCACGATCTCATAGAAGCGGTAGATGCACGGATCGGTCGGCACGGCCTGTTCCCAGATCTTCGTCGGGCTTTCAGCGAGCACGATCTCGGCTTCCTGCGGCAGGCCCATGACTGCGACCATCAGCTTCGCCTTCTCGGGCGGAAAGGCGTTCATTCCCATCGCGGCCGAATGCGTCCAGATTGGCGACATGCCGATTTTCTCGGCAATACCTTCCCATGTCAGACCTGCCTGCCGCTTGGCGGACAGGATCATCGCGGTCACGTCTTCCTTGGTCATCATGTCGGTCATCGTCAGGTCTTTCATGGTTGCTCCTCCTGTCGTCAGCTGTTGACCGCCCGCAAGGCAGGTCGTGTTTTCTCGGGATCGTCCCCGGGTTCCGTCTTATCGATGCGGACCGTCTCCGGGTGGCTCGGACCGTCCGACATGCGCTTGCCGGACAGTTCTTTCGACCGGGTTCCCAGAAAATGCACAAGATGATTGCGGATCGCGTAGTAGTTCGGATGCTCCACGATCTCGGTGCGGCTCCGGGGGCGCGGGATCGTGATTTCCACAGACTCCGCGACACGCGCAAACGGCCCGTTCGTCATCAGCAGGATCCGGTCAGCCAGCAGGATCGCTTCGTCGATGTCATGGGTGATCATGAAAACGGTCTGCTCGGTCCCGCCCCAAATCTTCAGGAGTTCGTCCTGGATCGTGCCGCGGGTCAGAGCATCAAGGGCGCCGAAAGGTTCGTCGAGCAACAAAAGCTTGGGGTGATTTGCGAAGGCCCGTGCGATCGAGACACGCTGTCGCATCCCACCCGAAAGCTGGCTGGGCTTTCTGTGGATCACGTCGCCCTCGAGGCCGACCATCGCGAGAAACTTTGTCGAATGCTCCAGAACCTGCGCCCGTGTCCAGTTCGGGTGGCGGGCAGCAACGCCGAACGTCACGTTCTTCAGCGTCGAAAGCCATGGCAGCAGGGAGTAGTTCTGAAACACGACGCCGCGGTCGAGGCTTGGTCCCTTGACCTCCTGCCCGTCCATGATCACGACGCCTTCGGTCGGGTCTGCCAAGCCCGCCAGAATGTTCATGATCGTGGATTTTCCACAGCCGGAGTGGCCAAGTATAACGACAAATTCGCCTGTCTCGACGCCGAAGTTCGCATTCTCGAACACCGTCAACTCCCCGCCCGCGCCATCGGGATAGCGCTGCGTCAGGTTTTCTATGCTGAGAAAAGGCTTCATGAAAAACTCCTATTCGACGTAGGCAAAGCGGCGCTGGACCATGCCAAGGGTGGCATCAAGCGCCATGCCGACGACGCCGATCATCAGGATCGAGAAAATCACGGAGGTCAGGTCGAGGTTGTTCCATTCGTTCCAGACGTAATATCCGATGCCGGTTCCGCCGACGAGCATCTCGGCCGCGACGATGACGAGCCAGGCAATACCGATCGATATTCGCATTCCAGTAAGGATCGTCGGCGCGGCGGCGGGCAAGATAACCGTGAACGCCGTCTTCAATGCCCCCAGTTCGTGCGTCCGGGCGACGTTGACCCAGTCCTGCCGCACGCCGGCGACGCCGAAGGCCGTGTTGATCAGCATCGGCCAGATCGAACATATGAAGATGACGAAAATCGCGGATGCCTCGGAATCCTGGATGATGAAAAGCGCCAGCGGCATCCATGCCAAAGGGGAAATCGGCCTCAACACCTGGATGAACGGGTTCAACGCCTTGTACGCCAGCGGCGACATTCCGATCAGGAACCCGAGCGGGACCGCGAAGACTGCTGCCAGGACATATCCCGTAAGTACGCGATAGATCGAATATCCGATCTGGATGCCGATCCCCTTGTCGTTGGGGCCGGCGTCATAGAAAGGATTGCTCAACTGTTCCCAGGCCTTCACGATGACTTGGCTTGGGGGCGGAACGCCCGCCTTGGGCGCCCCGCCACCAGTTAGGCGTTCGTACTCTGTCAACTCCCCCACCGCCTGCTGCGCCGGTATCGCGGCCTCCCAGACCAGCAGGCCGACGAGCAGCATCAGCACCGACAGCAGGGCCGCGCGTTGGTTGAGGGACAAGACCACCGGTTATCCCTTCTTGATCGCAAAGCTGTCGACGTAGGCTTCGGGCGTTGCCGGATCGAAGGTCTTGCCCATTATGGTATGCGATTTGTAGGTGATGTCCGGGGCCGTGTAGCCCAGGTCTTCCATCACCTTCTTGCAGTCAGCCGCCAGGTACACCTGTTCGGCCACGGCGCGGTAATCGATGTCGTTCTCGATATAGCCCCATCGCTTCATCTGGGTCAGGATCCAGACCCCCATCGAGTGCCAGGGGAACGGATCGAAATCGATCCGGTCGGGAACCTGTTTCACTTCGCCCAGACCGTCCGCATAGGTCCCGGTCAGTACCTGTTCGATCACCGTCACCGGTTGGTTCAGGTAATTCGTGGGGGCGATCGCCTCGGAGATTTCCTTCCGGTTTTCCGCAAGGGACGCATATTGCGTCGCGTCCACGATGGACTTCAGCAACGCACCATAGGTGTTCGGCAATTCGGTCGCGAAAGACAGCGGCGCGGCGAAGGCGCAGCACGGGTGACCTTCCCAGATCTCCTTCGTCAGGATGTGGATAAAGCCGATGCCTTCGTAGACGGCGCGCTGGTTGAACGGGTCGGGTGACAGGTACCCGTCCAGGTTTCCGGCACGAAGGTTGGCCACCATCTCCGGGGGCGGCACGACACGGATCTGGATATCGACGTCCGGGTCGAGGCCGAATTCGGCGACGTAGTAGCGCAGCAGGAAGTTGTGCATCGAATATTCGAACGGCACCCCGAAGGTGAAGCCCTTCCACTGCGCGGGATCGCGTTTGTCGAGGTGCTCGTTCGACAGCACGATTGCCTGACCGTTGATGTTTTCGACGGCCGGCATGATGTACGGCTCGGCGATGGAGCCTGCGCCCAATGTCATCGCCAGCGGCATCGGGGTCAGCATGTGGCTGGCGTCATATTCGCCGTTCAACGACTTGTCGCGCGCCACGGCCCAGCCCGCGGTCTTGATGACCTGCGCGTTCAGTCCGTAGCGTTCGTAAAATCCGAGAGGCTGCGCCATGATGATAGGCGTCGCGCAAGTGATCGGAACGAATCCGATGTTGAGGTCCGTCTTCTCGGGGGGGCCAAGATTGTCCAGGATCGCTGCCTTTGCGGCATCCATCGGGAATACGGATGCCAGCGCGGCGGCGATGGTCGTGCCGCCCATCATGCCCATGAAAGACCGGCGACCCACGTCGCTCTGGCCGAAGACGGACCGGACGATCGCACTTTCGACGGCACGCTCCAGCATGCCTTCGCTGGTCGACAGGTCCGCGCGATCTTCGCCTTCGACCGCGCTGACGACACAACCGGCGCAGCCGCAATCCGCACCATGACGCAGATCGGTTTTCGCAGAAAAGGGATTTCCGAGGCTCTTCAAAGTCATCACATCGCTCCTGACTGATCTGACATCAGCTTTGTGCACGGCCACTGAGAATGACATGGGGAAGGCAGATCGCAGGAACTGATTTTAAATTTAATTTATACAGATACTTACACGGTTCGATCCACCTTGTGGATTTACGGTTTTTCGTAACTTACGAAAATTCGTATTGAAGGTTTCCTGCCCACAGGCTCTCCTCCGGCAATGACACTCGATGTTGAACCGAATGATTCCCTGTTGGCAGGCGCCTTTGGTGCCACGCTGATCCTGAACCTCGATACCGACCGCGTTCTTGCCGCGACACCGGAGGCCTGCCAGCTGGTCGAGGACGCGGCGCTGGTCGGGGGGCGATTCGCGGACCTGATCGTCAGCGACATGGTCCAGATGATCCTGTTCATCGAGGAGGTTCTTTGCCGGGGATCGGCCTGGACCCGTCGCATCGATTTGCAGACGCGCCGGGGAACGGCTCTGGACTGTGAGCTGAACGGTCGTGTCATCGACGATCACCGAACGAATTGCGTGCTTCTGCATATAATCGATCTGGCGGCCGTGGAGCGGCGCGCCGAGGCTGCGCAAGCCGCGCAGATCTATGGGGCGGGCATTCTGGAATGGCAGCGCGCGCAGGTTTTCTTTTCCGAGCTGGAGCGTCAGAACCAGTTGATCCTGAACGCTGCCGGCGAAGGGATTTACGGGGTCAACGCGGATGGCAAGACAACCTTCGTCAACCTCGCGGCACAAGAAATGCTGGGTTGGACGGATCAATACCTTCTCGGTCAGGATATCAATTCCAGGATCCATCACCACCACCTGAGCGGCGAAGCCTATCCGTCGAACGAATGTCCGATCTATCAGTCGTTTCGCTTCGAACAGGTCAATCGGATCGAAGATGAAGTCTTCTGGCGCAAGGATGGCCGGCCGATCCGCGTCGAATACGTCTCGACGCCGATCTACGAAGGTCGCGTGCTTGCCGGGGCCGTCGTGATTTTTCGCGATATCACCGAACGCTGGGAGAGCGAGCGCAAACTGCGCCAGGCGATGGATCAGGTGGCGGCGCTGCGCGACCGGCTGGAACAGGAAAACGCCTATCTGCAGGAAGCGATCAGCATCGAACGTGCCCACCATGAGATCGTTGGCCAGTCGCCAGCGATCCGGCACATTCTTGCACGGGTCGAGATGGTGTCTCGCACCCACGCGAACGTTCTGATCAGTGGCGAAAGCGGAACCGGCAAGGCGATGATCGCCTCGGCTATCCACAATGACAGCGATCGCCGTCGCCGGCCGCTGGTGCATTTCAATTGCGGCTCCGTGTCCCCCGACATGATGGAAAGCGAGCTTTTCGGCCACATTCGCGGGGCATTTACCGGCGCACTGCGTGACAGACCGGGAAAACTGGAGCTCGCCCACGGCGGGACGCTGCATCTGGATGAAATCGCGGACTTACCCCTCGAGCAACAGGGCCAGCTGCTGGATGCCCTTCAGAACAAGGCCGTTACGCGTCTGGGCGATGACCGTCCGCGCAGTCTGGACTTGCGGGTCATCGCCTCGACCAGCCGAAACCTGGAGCGCGAGGTCCAAGCGGGGCGTTTGCGCCAGGAACTTGTGCTTTTTCTGAACGTCTTTCCGATCCACAGCACCCCCCTTCGGGACCGCATCGACGACATTCCGCTGCTTGCCGCACATTTACTGGAGGTCGCCTGCAAGCGGCTCAGCCGTAAAGTCCCGATCATCACTGCAGGCACGATGCGCAGGTTGCAGCAATACGATTGGCCGGGAAACGTGCGCGAACTCGCCAATGTCATCGAACGCGGGATCATCGTGTCGCAGGGTGACAAACTGCTCATCGAGATCAACCCGGGGGCCACGCCGGTGGTGCGCGGTGTCTCCACGATCCTGAGTGAGGCGGATATCGAACAGATCCGCGTCACCAACACGATTGCCTGCCTGCAACGAACCGGTGGGCGCGTCTCCGGGCCCGATGGCGCGGCTGCCCTGCTCGGAATGCGCCCCACGACCCTCTATTCGCGCATCAAGAAACTCGGGCTCACGGCGACCGACTGGTCCTAGACCACTGGATCGTAACGATTGCGGCACACGTGACCAGATGACGACGGGACAAGCCGTCACGGGTCCACGACCGGTGTGAACGTGTGGGCCAAGCCCATTCCGATCATCAGGCATGGCGCCCGATTGACCCGCCGCATGATGTCGGCAACTGGAACGCAGTCACGAAAACGACATTCG
>JBARXR010000009.1:0-11228 GCA_049647445.1 Jannaschia sp.
GGTCAGCGCGGACGTGACCCGCACCCGGATCGCAACGTTCTGAACCCGCGCCGCAAGCTGATTGCGCAGATCGTCTGAGCTATTCCCCAGTCCTTGGACAGGTTCTGGCGCCAACACTGTGGCTATCCGTTGGAAGGACTATCTGACCATGTCCGCGGATCGCGCTCTTTCTCCAGAGACCACGACCCGGCCCCCGCGGCTTCCTCCCTCTGCGGTTTGCCTACACCGGCAAAGGTCAATCCCGGCCGATAACGCGCGCAATGGCCCGCGTCGAAAAACCGTCATCGAAGCGGAACCGTGCCGCATTGTACGGCATGGCCTAACCTAACTGATCCGATGGGATTGGGGGCCGCCTGGATCGGACGTTCCAACGGTTTGCGCCGTTGACGCAGAGGAGCAATCGGTCCTCCACGACTGCGACGAGAACGCGGGCCTCGTACGACCGCGCGCCGTTGGCACCGAAATGCGGCAACTTGCTTTCCGATGTTGACAGACTCAGGAAACCCTGAGCAGCTAACTGGTATTGTGGCCAGACCAGTATATCAGTTGGACCGGCCTAAGGGAGGAGACATCATGAAGATCATACGACTGGCGGCAATCTGTGCCTGCCTCGCGGCACCAACGGCTCAGGCTCAGGCTCAGGGGACAGGATATCCCGAACCGGTGCCGGGAACCTATGTCATCGAGAACTTCACATTCGAAACAGGCGAGGTGCTGCCGGAAATGACCGTGGCCTACATGACCATCGGCGATCCGGCGAACCCGGCCGTTCTGGTCACCCATGGGACCACGTCGAGCGGAAGCTCGATGCTGGGCGAGGCATTCGCGGACAATCTCTATGGCGAGGGACAGCCGCTGGATGCGTCGAAATACTATCTGATCCTTGTCGATGCGATCGGATCGGGCGGCTCGTCCAAACCGTCCGACGGGATGCGCGCGGACTTCCCTGAGCAGACTCTGCTCGACATGGTCAACGCGCAGAAGATTCTGCTCGAAGACGGGCTTGGCATCGATAGACTTCACCTCAAGATCGGCTTCTCCATGGGCGGGATGCTGACCTGGACGTGGCTGACGGAATATCCCGATTTCATGGACGGCGGGGTGCCGATCGCCTCGCTTCCCGGGCCGATGGCCGGGCGGAACTGGATGATGCGCCGCATGGTGATCGACGCCGTGCGCGACGATCCGGCATGGATGGAGGGCAACTACGTCGAACAGCCGCCGATGCTGCGATACATGTCCACCTGGTTCGGGCTTGCCACGTCCGGCGGCAACCTGCGTCTGCAGGAACTCGGCGCGACGAATGAGATGGCCAGTGCCTATGTGGATGAGCGCAAGGCCGGCCAGAAGGTCGGCGACGCGAACGACACGATGTACATGTGGAACGCCTCGCGCAACTTCGACCCCACTCCGAAACTGGGGGACATCACGGCGAAGGTGCTGGTCGTCCTGTCGCAGGACGATGAGCGCAACCCGGTGGAATTGCCGATGGTTGCGGAGAACATGGCCAAGATCGCGGATGCGCAACTGGTCATCGTGCCCGAAAGCGCCGAGACGACGGGTCATGGCACCACTTTCAACGCGGCCTACTATGCCGACGAACTGGCCGCCTTCATGGCATCTCTGCCGAACGCGCCGGAGTGATCTGACGGATCGGGAGGGACAGGGGGCACCTTCGGGTGCCCCTTTTTCGTCAGGCGCGGGCGGCCAGAAAGGCGCTGGTGGTGACGAAGATGCGGGTGGCATGGGTCGTGACAGCCTTGACCGTCTCCTCCGGGTCGGCCGCGCGCAAGGCCTTCAGGATCGCCGTGTGGTCAGCCACGCTCTCGGCCACGGCACCCGGTTGCGCGACGATGCGCCGCCGGTGATCGAGCAGGTGATTGTAGAGTGCCATCGCCATGTCGGAGAGGACGGGATTGTCGCCGGCGCGGTAGAGCGTCGCGTGGAAATCCCGGTCCGAGAGGAGGAATCGGACCGGGTCGCCGTCGCAGGCGCGCTGCGCGGTGATGGACGCCTCGAGCCTGTCCAGATCGCGGGAACTGATCCGCAGGGCGGCGGTCGCGGCCAGGTCCCGCTCGATCAACAGCCGGGCGCGGTGCACCGTTGCCAGATCATAGGGCCCGTCAAAACCGAACGTCGGTGCCCCGAGCGAGAGGGAAGAGACGTCGGCCGTGGCGACAGACGTCCGCGCGCCGTGCGCCACCCGAAGGATGCCATGGGCGGCCAGGATGCCGATCGCGGCGCGCACCGTCTCGCGACTGACGGACAGAGAATTGGCCAGTTCGCGTTCGCCAGGAAGTTCGTCGCCCGGTGCGAGTACGCCGGAGGAGATCAGCGCGGCCAGCTTCTCCGCGATCAACTCCCGTACCGGGCGGCGCGAGACGTCGCCCATCAGGGCGCGCGTCTCGGCCCCGGCAAGAGCGCGCGTCTCCTCGGAGGGAACCCTCTGTCCGTCGTCCATTTCGATTCCTCACCCTCGTCGCGTCCGGCCCCGTGGCCGATAGCAGACACGGCCCCCTGTGGACAGACCCGCCCGGCAAAGTGATTGACAGAATAGATAGGTGGTCTACTGTTCAGACCAGCAGGCCATTGCGCGATCCGCGACTGGCCCACGCGACTACAGACGGGAGGGAGGACCCGAATGGACGTCACGACCCTGCTGGCCGATTCCGGCCCCGGTCTGGGGCAGGTGTCGCGGCATTCCATGAAGGATACCGTCGCCGAGAAGCTGGCCGCGCTGATTGCGTCGGGTGTGCTTGCGGTGGGCGACCCCCTGCCGGCCGAACGCGACCTTGCGGCCGCCATGGGCGTCAGCCGCGAGACGCTGCGCGGTGCCCTGTTGATCCTGTCGACCAGGGGCGTTCTGGCCGTCGTGCAAGGCGCGCGCACGACTGTAGCTTCCGACGAGCTTGGTGACATGGCGCTGTCGGTGCTTCCGCGTGCGCCGGTGGCGGCTTACGGCCTCGATGACATGCACGAGTCGCGCCTGCTGGTGGAGAGCCGGGTGGCCCGACTGGCAGCCCGCCGGATCGAGGCCGATGCACTGGTCCGCCTTGACGCCCTGATCGAGGGGCAGGTTCGCGCCATCGGTGATCCGGTCCGCTTCCTGATCTCGGACCGGGAGTTTCACACGATCGTCTACCGCGCCTGCGGCAATGCCGTGCTGAGTGATCTCGCGACGACGCTCTATTCGCATCTGATGGGGCATCGGCGCCGCGCCGTCGCGCGCGCCGGTGCCATCGGGCGCAGCATCGAAGATCACCGCGCCATCCTCGCCGCGCTCCGCGCGCGAGATGAGGACGCGGTGGCGCAAGCTTTCGGCACCCATGAGCGCCGAATCTACGAGACGACCCGTCAGCTTTTGGCCGACGCAGGTCGCGATTACCAACTGGGAGGAGACCCGAAATGACTACCCGCAGACACCTGACACTCATGGCATCCGCCGCGCTCGCCGCTGCCACGCTTGGACTGACCGCGCCCGCGATGGCGCAAGACAAGGGCGAACTGGTCTACATGACACCGGGCCTCGACCTCGCGTTCTGGCGCTATGTGTCGGAAGGCGTGAAATCAGTGGCCGAGGAGCAGGGCTATGGCTTTGCAGCGCTCGACAGCACCAATGATCCGCAGACGCAGCTGCAAAACGCGCAGGACGCCATCGCGCGCGGCGTCGCCGGCATCATCCTGTCACCGACCGACAGCTCGACTGCACCGGCGGTTCTGCAACTGGCGCAGGACGCGGGCATCCCCGTGGTGATCGCCGACATCGGCACGGACTCGGGCGAATTCGTCTCGGTAATCGGGTCGAACAACTACGAAGGAGCCAATGGCGTGGGCGAGGCGCTGGCCGCCGCCATGAAGGACGCCGGGAAAGAAGGGGGCACCGTCGGCATCGTCGGCATCAGTCAGGCACGCCTGAACGGCCAGGCGCGGACCAAGGGGTTCAAGGACGCCGTGACCGAGGCCGGCATCACCGGCGACGCGGGATTGCAGCAGATGCAGGCCTATACGGCGGACGAAACCTTCAAGTTCACGCAAGACATGATCACGGCGAACCCGGACATGACGGCGATGTTCGTGCAGACCGACGGCCCGACGCTGGGTGCGCTGCGCGCCATCAAGGCGGCGCGGATGGACGGCGAAGTTCTGGTCGGCGCCTTCGACGGCATCCCGGAGTTCGTGCCGCTGCTGCAGTCGGGTGAGCTTGTCGTGTCCGGCATGCAGCAGCCCTACCTTATGGGCGTGCGCTCCGCCGAGGCGATGGTCGAACATCTGGGCGGTGGCACCCCAGACAAGGAGATCACGGTGCCGATCCTGATCGTGACCAGCGCGAACATCGAGGAGATGTTGCCGACGATCAAGGAAACCGTCTTCGCCAACGAGATGGAGTGACCGGACCAGCCGGGGCGCGCCGATGGCGGGCCCCGGCACCGCCGGGCCTGATGATGCGCGACATACAAACCGATACCCTGAGAGCGGCCCCGTTGCTGACGGCGCGCGGCGTCTCCAAGACGTTCGGCAAGACCAAGGCGCTGGTCGATGCGGCGCTGACGCTGCGTCCGGGCGAGGTGGTGGGCCTCTTGGGGGCCAACGGGGCGGGCAAATCCACCCTGTCGCGCATCGTGTCCGGCCACATCCAGCCGACGGGCGGGGACGTCACCTTCGACGATGCGCCCCTTGTGCTCACGCGGGCGCGGGATGCCTTGCGCCGGGGCATCGCGCTGGTCGCGCAGGAGACCTCCCTCGCGCCGGACCTGTCGGTCCTCGAGAATATCTTTCTGCCGGATCTGGCATCCCCCGGACGGCTGTCGTTCAAGGCGATGCGGGTCCGTGCCCAGGAACTGCTATCCGGCCTTGGCCATGACCATGTGCTGCCACTCGACGCGGAGGTCCGGTCGCTTTCGGCGGCACAGCGGCAATTGGTCGAGATCGCCAAGGCGCTGGCGCTGGATGCGCGGCTGGTCATCTTCGACGAGCCAACGGCTTCCCTCTCGGCCACCGAGGTGGACCGCCTTTTCGACATCATGGCCCGCCTGCGCGACGGCGGGCGGGCGCTGGCCTTCGTCTCGCACCGGCTGGAGGAGGTTTTTGCGATCACCGACCGCGTCACGATCCTGCGCGAGGGCCACGTGGTGGCCGAGGACGTGGCCACCGGCACCTTGACCCAAGGCGACATCATTCAGCACATGGTCGGCCGGGACATCGGCGCGATCTATTCGACCCGCAAGGCGCAATCCGGCCCGACCGGCGATCCTGTTTTCGAGGTGCGGGGACTGAAGGCGCTGCCTTGGGTCCGGGACATGAGTTTTTCGGTGCGGGCGGGCGAGATCCTGGGCCTCGGAGGTCTGGTCGGGGCGGGCCGATCGGAGGCTCTGGAGGCGATCTGGGGTCTGCGCGCGCGCCAAGCGGGCGAGATCCTTGTCCGCGGCGAGCCGGTGAAGCTGCGCCGCCCCGCCGATGCGGTACGCGCCGGGATGGGCTTCGTGGCCGAGGACCGGCGCGCGCAGAACATCGTGCCGGACTTGTCGGTGCGCGAAAACCTGATGCTGGCCGCCATGGGGCAGCAGCGCGGATTCGGGCGCGGATACGGACGTCGGGCCGAGGCTGCGGCGCGGCTTGTGGCCGACCTTGGCCTGCCGGCCGACCGTCTTGACACCAGCCTGCTGAATTATTCCGGCGGGATGCAACAGAAGATCATCATCGCCCGCTGGCTGTTGACAGAGCCGGACATCCTGATCCTCGACGAGCCGACAAAGGGCGTCGATATCGGCACCCGGTCGCAAGTCTACAAACTCTTGCAGGCGGCTGCGGACGATGGCCTCGCCGTTATCGTGATCTCCTCGGATTTCGAGGAGCTCCTTGGTATCTGCGAGCGGATCGTCGTCGTCTCGGACGGGCAAACCATCGCGGACCTGCCCCGCGACCGCCTGACCGAGGAGAAGCTTACGCTGATGGCCGCGCCCCGCACCTCGACCGCGCGCAACCAGCGGCTGCTTAGAAAGCTCGCGGAAGCGCACGGCGGCGATGCCTACTGGACGCTCCTGGACAAAGACGAGACGATCTGCCTGGCGCAGGCCGGTACACGGCTGTCGGGGTTGGTCCCCGGCGAGGCCGCGCTGGCGTCCGAGACCCGCATCCCGACGGCGCTCACCTCCAGGTCGCACGACTTCGTGGCCGACGGCGAGTTGCATACGCTGCTGGTGCAGATGACCGACAAGCGTGGCCACGACCTCGGCTGGATCGGGATGACATTGCCCGAGGGCGCGACGCTGCCCGACCGGCAGGACATCGCGGCGCAGGTCGGGGGACTGATGCGGACGGAGGACGAGAATGGCTGACACGACCTCGATCGAAGCCGAAAGCGTGCCCAAGCCGCCGGGCTTGGCCGCGACCATCCTGCGCAGCCTCGAGTTTCGGATGCTGGGCTTGGCGCTGCTTCTGGGCATGGTGCTGGCCCTGTCGTCGCCGTTCTTTCTGACCGAACGGAACATCTTCAACATTCTGGACCAGTCGGTGGTCATCGGCATCGTCGCGGTCGGCATGACATTCGTGATCCTGACCGGGGGAATCGACCTGTCGGTGGGCGCGGTGTTCGGCTTGACCGGCATCCTTCTGGCGCAACTACTGCAGACGATGCCGATCCCGCTCGCCATTCCATTGGCAGTGGCGGCCGGCGCGGGGATCGGGCTTTTTTCGGGGGTCCTGATCGCGGTCTTCGGGCTGGCCCCCTTCGTGGTCACCCTGGGCGTCATGGCGATCGGCCGCAGCCTGTCGTTCATCTTCTCGGGGCAGCGCAGCATCTCGGGTCTACCGCCGGATCTGGACGCGATCGTCTATTCCAGTTTCCTCGGCATTCCGGCCAACGTTCTCTTCCTGATCCTACTCTATATCGCCGCCTGGGCCTACCTCAGCTACACCAAGGGCGGGCGCACGATCTATGCCATCGGCTCCAACGTGGAGGCGGCGCGGGCGGCGGGGCTGTCGACGCTGCTTTACGCGATCCTGCCCTACGTCGTGTCCGGCGCGCTGGCGGCAGTGGCAGTGACGTTCAGCCTGGCGCAGGTGATGTCCGCGGACCCGATGGCAGGAAACGGGTTGGAACTGGACGCCATCGCAGCCGTCGTGATTGGCGGGGCCAGCCTTTACGGCGGGCGCGGGTCGGTGGTCGGCACGCTCTTAGGTGTGCTCATCATGGTGATGATCCGCAACGGCCTGAACCTGATGGGCGTCTCGCCGTTCTGGCAAGGCTCCGCCATCGGATCGATCATCATCATCGCGCTCTTGGCTGAACGGCTGATTTCGTCGCGCTCGGCTCGCGCGTGAAGGAGCCGCATATGACTGATAATCCGTCCCGCGCAATCGCTCTCTACGGCACCGAGGAGGCCGTGCCCGACCCGACGATCCTGACCGCCGGACCGCTCAGCGCGGAGCTGGAGGCGGGCAACCTGCGCTACATCCGCTGGCAGGGCGAGGAAGTGCTGCGCGCGGTGTCCTTCATCGTGCGCGACCCCGACTGGGGCACCTACAACCCGGACATTTCCGACCTGGAGATCGACGAGAGCGAGGACCGGTTCGAGGTCCGACTGCGGGCCGTTACCCGGGATGCGGAGCAGGTGTTTTCCTACCGGGCACGGATCGAGGGACGTGCGGACGGCACGCTCATCTTCCACGGAACCGGTCGGACCGGGGAGGGTTTTCGCACCAACCGGACGGGCTTCGTCATCCTGCACCCGATCGACGGTGTGGCCGGATCGCCCGTGACCATCGAGCACACCGGCGGCGAGACCGTCGAGGGGACATTCCCGGAGATCATAGACCCGGTGCAACCCATGATGGACCTGCGCGCCCTGACCCATCGCACACCTGGCGGGGCGAGGGTGCGGGTGCTGATGGAGGGCGACACCTACGAGATGGAGGACCAGCGCAACTGGACCGATGCCTCCTACAAGACCTACGTTCGGCCGTTGGCGCGGCCGTGGCCCTATCGGATCGAGCCGCGCGAGGGCGTCGATCAGACCATCACGATTACGGTGTCCGGCGGTGCGCCGAACAAACCGGCGCTCGGCGCGGTAACGCTCAACCCCGGGACGGCGCTTGGCGCGATGCCGCCGCTCGGGGCCGGGTTTCGACCGGAGGAGACGCGCACCGCCACCGACTTGGTCGAGTCGCTGCGTCCCTTGGGCCTTGCCCATCTGGTGCTGCACCACGATCCCCGGTCGGGGCACGGGCGCGAGACGCTTTCGGACATGCTCGCCGTCGCGCGGAACCTGAACGCCGAGCCCTGGCTGGAAGCCGTGGTCGCTGCGACGGATACGGACGACGCGATGGCGGAAGTGGCGGATTTGGGACGCGTGGTGACTGGCCTCGACGCCCCCTTGCCGGTGGTGATGATATCGCCCGCACCCGACCTTAAATGCACGCTGCCCGGCTCGGAATGGCCAGACGCACCTGATGCGGCGACGCTTTACGATGCGGCGCGCGCGGCTTTTCCAAAGGCCAGGATTGGTGGCGGCATGTTCTCCTACTTCACCGAACTCAACCGCAAGCGGCCCCCGGTAGAACACCTCGATTTCGTCACCTTCACCACCACGCCGATTGTCCACGCGGGCGATGACCGCTCGGTGATGGAGACACGCGAGGCGCATCCCGCCATCGTCAAATCCGTAGCCGAAATCGCGGGCGAGATCCCTTGGATCATCGGCCCCTCGGCCATCGGCATCCGCGACAACCCCTACGGCGCGGCGGCCAAGGAAAACCCCGGCAATATCCGCCAGGCGATGAACCTCAACGATCCCCGGCAGCGTGGTCTGATGGGGGCGGCCTGGGCGCTGGCCTATATCGGTGATTTCGCGCGCGGCGGGGCTGCGGCCATCACGTTGGGGGGGCTCACCGGGCCGTTCGGCGTGCTCTCGGCCCCCGCGTCCTGGCCGCAACCCTGGTACGAGGGCGCGGGCGGGCTGTTTCCGATCTTCCATGTGCTACGCGGACTTGCGCGGCTGCGCGGGGCGACGATGCACGATCTGGGGCTGGCCAGGTCGGCACCGGTCTCGGGTCTCGCCACGGATGACGAGATCTGGGTTGCGAACATGGGCGCGGAGAAAGTCGAGGTCAGCGCACCGGACGGCGCGCGGGTGGCCGTACTCGACGCGGCAGGGTTCGCAGAGGCGGCGCGCACGCCGACGTTCATGGACCAACTCGACGATCTGGACGGCACGCTGGCGCTCGATGGCCATGCGGTCGCGCGCATCGTGACGCGACACGCACAGAGGAACTGACATGCATCTTCTCATCATCGGCGCGGCCGGCATGATCGGCGCGAAACTGGCCGAGAAGGTCGCGACGACCGGGGCCATCGGCGGGCAACATGTCACCCGTCTGACGCTGGCCGATGTGGTCGAGCCGACCGCCGCCGCCACATTCGCCGGCCAGCGTGAGACCGTAGTGACCGACCTATCGGCAGAGGGGGCCGCAGCCGCCCTCGTCGCCCCGCGCCCCGATATCGTGGTCCACCTTGCCGCCATCGTCTCGGGCGAGGCAGAGGTGGACTTCGAGAAGGGCTACCGCATCAACCTCGACGGGACACGCGCCCTCTTCGACGCGATCCGGCTGATCGACGGCTATGTCCCGCGCGTGGTCTATGCCTCGTCGCTGGCCGTCTTCGGTGCCCCGTTCCCGGACCGCATCCCCGACGACTTCCACCTGACGCCGCTGACCAGCTACGGCGCGCAGAAGGTCATGGGCGAGCTGCTGCTTGACGACTATTCGCGGCGCGGATTTCTCGACGGGGTCGGGATCCGCTTTCCGACGATCTGCATTCGCCCGGGCAAGCCGAACAAGGCGGCTTCAGGCTTCTTCTCGGGCATCCTGCGCGAGCCGCTCAACGGACTGGAGGCCGTGCTTCCGGTCTCTGACGATGTGCGCCACTGGCATGCCAGCCCGCGATCGGCGGTCGGGTTCATCGAACATGCCGCAGCGATTGACACGGCTTCGCTGGGGACACGTCGCAACCTGACGATGCCAGGCATGTCCGCCACCGTCGGCGACCAGGTCGAGGCCCTGCGCGCCGTGGCCGGTGATGCTGCCGTCGCCTTGATCCGTCGCGAACCGGACGCCGGTATCGCGCGCATCGTGGCCGGCTGGCCGCAAGATTTCGATGCCGCGCGGGCGCATGAACTCGGCTTCCGCGCCGAAACCACATTTCGCCAGATCATAGAGGTCTACGTCGAAGACGAGATGGGCGGCAACCTGTCGTCCGGTGCCAGATCCGCCGGATAGGTGGATGCAGGCAATCACCCAAGGGAGGAATTGACCATGAGAACAATATTGAAACCAGCGGCAACTTTGACCGCCATCGCGACGCTTTTGCTGGCGACGACGGCAGCGTCGGCCCAGACGACCTCACTGCGGATACAGAACCATCAGTCGCCCGAGTCGACATCCGGCCGCGCCATCGCCGACTTTGTGGAGAACGTCCATACGATGTCGGGCGGCGATATCGCCATCGAGATGTTCTACTCCGCGTCAGTGGTGAAATCTGCCGAGACATTCGACGCGGCTGCGTCCGGCATCCTCGACTGCGATATGACGAACGGCAGCTATCAGACCGGCAAGAACCCTGCATTCCAGTTCGTGGCAGACACGATGGGGGGCTACGACACGCCGCTCCAATATCAGGCCTGGATCGAGATCGGCGATGGGCGTAAACAGATCAACGATCTTTACAACGCGCAGGGCATGACCTTCGTCGGCGCCCACATCGGCGGGCAGGAGTCGCTCAATTCCACCCGGCCGCTGAATGGTCCGGAAGACCTGCAGGGGTTCAAGTTCAGATCCCCTCCGGGCATGGAGTCGGAAATTTTTGCCAAGCTCGGCGCATCGCCGGTAGTGATGGACTTCACCGAAATCTTTACCGCGCTCGAAACCGGGATCATTGATGGAGCGGACGCCTCCTCTCTGGCCAACAACGTCGGACTGGGCATCTACGACATTGCCAAGCACACGACCTTTCCCGGGTTCCACTCGATGTCCTCGGACCACCTCGCTTGCCGCACCGACGTCTGGGAGGCGATGCCCGAAGCGCACCGCGCGATCATCACCACGGCTGAAAAGGCGATGGCGATGGACCTGATGATGATGACCCTCGTCGAGAATGGCGAGGCGCTGGCCATGCTGCCCGAGATGGGCGTTACGGTCTACGACTGGTCCGATGTGGACCGCGCCATCTTCCGCGA
>JBARXR010000010.1:0-2672 GCA_049647445.1 Jannaschia sp.
GAGCTTGTGCCTCGGGCGATAGGTTCTCCATCTCAATCCCTCCATGACAGAATGCCCTTATTTTCGCACCTCTAGTTTCGCAAGATCATCTAAGTACTTCTACTCATGCCCAAACTGGGATGCACCCTGTAGAGTGCGTTCCCTACAGCAATTCCTACGACCCTACCGATAGATTTCTGAGAACACACTATCCTCATCAGTTCCTCGAAGTAGGCGATCGCTCATGCGGTGTGAATGGAATGGGCGATAGGCGTCAGATGGGCGATCGCCTAACCCGTAGAATAGAACCTGATTCATCAAAGGATAACCACGGGTGCAAACCGATTCCTTATTCTACTGGCTGTTTCAAACGGCTCCATCCCTACTGTTTGAGCTAATCAACACTCCCATTCCGTCCTCTGTGTCATACGAGTTTCGCTCTGTCGAAGTGAAGCAGACCGCATTTCGGCTTGATGGCGTCTTCTGGCCGGATTTCATCACCGTTGAAACTCCCGTTTATATTGTTGAGGTGCAGTTTCAGCGCGACGAACAGCTCTATGCTCGACTATTCACCGAAGTGATGACCTTCTTGCGCCAGAATCCCACCGTTCGACATTGGCAAGTGGTGGTGATGTATGGCAGCCGCGCCTGTGAACCGAGAGATGCAGGAGCTTATGAGCCCTTGTTAGCGCTACCGCAAGTTCAGCGCGTCTATCTTGATGAGCTGGCGGAGGCAGAGGATGAATCGATGGAATTAAAGCTAGTGCGTTTGATTGTCGAGCCGCAGCAGACGGCAGTGGACAAAGCGCAGCAGCTTGTCGAGCAAGTCATAGCCACTCCATCTCGGTTGTCAGCATCGGTGATAATAGAGATGATTGAGACGATTATTGTGTACAAGTTTCCGCACTTGAGTTGGCAGGAGGTAGAAGCAATGTTTGGCTTGAGTGAACTGAAGCAAACGCGAGTCTATCAGCAAGGTCGTGAAGAAGGCCGTGAAGAAGGCCGTGAAGAAGGCCGTGAAGAAGGTCGGGAGCGTGAGGCGCGATCGCTCATTCTCCGGCTCCTGACTCGACGAGTGGGTGAATTACCTGTCTCTGTGGTTGAGCAGGTAAACCAATTGTCGCTTGATGCGCTAGAAACCTTGGGGGAGGCGCTGCTAGATTTTCAGACGATGGATGACTTGGATCTGTGGTTGATAGATGATCAGCAGCGCCGTACTCAGGAACACTAACCACAGAAGCGTTCCCATTGCAACTCCTACGACCTACCGATAAATTTCTGGAAACACACTATCCTCATAGGTTCCTTGAAGTAGGCGATCGCTCATGCGGTGTGAATGGAATGGGCGATCGCCTCCCGTTTAGCTGTTCACCCTAATCTTTGATTCCAGAATGTTTCAGCTTGCCTGATACGATTGATCATTACAGTCATTGGTGATTCAAGCGGCATAGCCATGCCCCATAACAGATCCTGCAAAACCGTGGTGTTCCATCGACTATGACAGCCTCATCTCAGGAGCCGTTTCTTCATTCTTCTACCTCGGACGAGGCGATCGCCTCGTCCGAGTTCGATCGAGGTTTCGATCGAGATCTGGAGTCGCCGCTGTATTTTCTCCACATCCCCAAAACTGCAGGAACGACGCTCTACGTCAACATGGATGATCGCTTTGAGGTCGAAGACATTTGCCCCGTGCGGTTTATTTCAGAGCTGATTCAGCTTCCGAGAGAAGCGTTTCAGACCTATCGATTCTTTCGAGGACATTTGGGCTACAGCTTGCAGCATTTTGTCGATCGCCCCCTCCGCTACGTGACGGTGTTGCGCGACCCCATCGAGCGCTGCATCTCTCACTATGAAGACGTGCGGCGCGTGCCCAACAACTTTTTGCACCATCGGGTCAACGACAATCAGATGACCTTCGCCGATTTTGCGCGGGACGAGGTGGCGAATGTGACGCTGAATAATCTCCAGGCGCGTAATCTGGCCTTCGACTGGAAGGCCGACCGAATGCACGGCAACATTCCGCTCATCAAGCGAGGTATTGCCGGAACTCCTCTGGGAATTCCTGACGACGAACTCCTCGATATTTCGATGGAACGACTGCGGGCCTGTGCGGTGGTCGGTGTGGTGGAGCGGTTTGAAGAAGCAACGGCGCTGCTGTCTTATCGCTTTGGCTGGTACCCGATTCGTCCACCGCGACGGCTGAATCAGTCAGCAAAACGGATGCGGCGCGACGATTTGGATGAGGAAACGATAAGTCTTCTAGAAGGACTGAACCGGGTTGATTTGGCTCTCTATGCCGAGGCAACTCGGCTGTTTGAAGCCCAGTTTGGGGCGATGGTGGCGGATCTGGAACAGCGCGGGTTAGGCCATCCTTCTCCAAATAGTTCCCCCGAAAAATCCCTGGATTTAACGTCTGCACTGATTCGACACTATGGCGATCGCCACTCCCAACAAGCAACCTTTAGCTCGACGCTCAACTTCTCGGTGCGTCGTCCCGTGGCCGGAGCCAACTGGTATAGCCGCGAAGGACTCGAACCCAACTGCACCCCGTTTCGCTGGACAGGGCCGGGGACGACTTCTACCCTCTATCTGCCGCTCAAGGCCGAGTCAGATCTGCGGCTGCATTTGCGGATTGTGCGGGCGATCGCCCCAGAGGTGCTCGACAGCCTTAGCTTGCAGGTCAACGGTAAGGC
>JBARXR010000011.1:0-2522 GCA_049647445.1 Jannaschia sp.
GCCCCGGCCTGATCATCGATCTTGGCGGCAAGTTCGATAAATCGTTCAACGAGAGCGCCTATAACGGGGCGCAGCGCTGGGTCGAGGAAACCGGTGGCGAATACGCGGAAACCGAGCTTGCAAACGAGGCGCAGCGCGAACAGACCATGCGCCGCATGGCCGAGCGCGGCGCAAACCCGGTCGTTGTGCTGGGCTTTGCCAACGCGTCGACGCTGGAAGTCGTGGCCCCCGACTATCCCGATACGGATTTCGTGATCGTGGACATGGTCGTGGACCAGCCGAACGTAAAATCCATCGTCTTCTCGGAGCAGGAGGGGTCGTATCTTGTCGGGATGATGGCGGCCATGGCTTCCGAGACCGGCACAGTGTCCTTCGTCGGCGGAATGGACGTCCCGCTGATCTCCAAGTTCGCCTGCGGGTATGCCCAAGGGGCCAAGGCCGTGAACCCGGACATGAACGTGATCGTCAACATGACCGGCACGACGCCGACCGCTTGGAACGATCCGGTCAAGGGTGCCGAGTTGACGCGCAGCCAGATTTCCCAAGGCTCCGACGTGGTGTTCGCCGCCGCTGGCGGGACGGGCATCGGCGTGCTGCAGGCCGCGGCCGATGCCGACATCCTGTCGATCGGCGTGGACAGCAACCAGAACTATCTGCACCCCGGCGAGGTTCTGACCTCGATGATCAAGCGCGTGGACAATGCCGTCTACGACAGTTTCTCGCAGGCCGTGGCCGGTGAACTCGAAACGGGTATTTCCGTGATGGGTCTGGGCAACGAGGGTGTGGGCTTCGCGCTCGACGACAACAACGCCGAGCTGGTTTCGCCCGAGATGGTCGCCGCCGTGGAAGACGCGAAGGCCAAGATCATCGCCGGTGACATCGTGGTGCACGACTACCTGTCGGACAATTCCTGCCCCGCATTCTAAGGCTCGACGGACGCGATATCGGACGGGGCCCGCAACGGGCCCCGTTCCATGACCGGGCACCGGGGGAAGACATGAACGACGAATTGGCCATCGAGCTGCGCGGCATCTCCAAGGCGTTCGGGCCGGTGCAGGCCAACAAGGACATCTCGATCCAGGTGCGCCGTGGCACGATCCACGGCATCATCGGCGAGAACGGCGCAGGCAAATCCACGCTGATGTCCATCCTCTACGGGTTCTACAAGGCCGACGCGGGCGAGGTCTACATCAGCGGCAGGCTCACCCCGATCCCCGACAGCCAGGCCGCCATCGACGCGGGCATCGGCATGGTGTTCCAGCACTTCAAGCTGGTCGAGAATTTCACGGTGCTGGAGAATATCATCCTCGGAGCCGAGGACGGGGCGCTGTTGCGACCCTCGCTGGCAAAGGCGCGGAAGCTGCTGAAGAAACTGGCCGACGATTACGAGATGGACGTGGATCCCGACGCGGTGATCGAGGATCTGGGCGTGGGACAGCAGCAGCGTGTCGAGATCCTCAAGGCCCTCTACCGCGAGGCGGATATCCTGATCCTCGATGAACCGACGGGTGTGCTTACCCCCGCCGAGGCGGATCACCTGTTCCGCATCCTCGAGGGGCTGAAGGCCGAGGGCAAGACGATCATCCTGATCACCCACAAGCTGCGTGAAATCATGGAGATCACCGATACCGTTTCCGTAATGCGGCGCGGCGAGATGACGGCGACGGTCAGGACTGCCGATACGTCGCCCGAAGAACTGGCGGAGCTGATGGTCGGGCGCAAGGTGCTGCTGCGCGTGGACAAGCGTCCCGCGACGCCCGGTGATGTCGTGCTCGAGGTTCGCGGCCTGCGGGTCGTGGACGAGCAGAAGGTCGAGCGCCTGCGCGGCATCGACCTCGATATCCGCGCGGGCGAGGTGCTGGGCATCGCGGGGGTCGCGGGCAACGGGCAATCCGAATTGCTGGAGGTTCTGGGCGGATACGCCCACGGGACGGGCACGATCCGCATGAACGGGCAGGAGATCGACCTGACGGGCAGTGCGTCCGACGCCCGGACGCGGCGCGCGCGCGGCATCGCCCACGTGCCGGAAGACCGCCAGCGCGAGGGCCTGATCATGGACTATCGCGCGTGGGAGAACGTGGGCTTCGGATATCATCACGACGATCGCTTCAATGCAGGCCTGTTCATGGATAACGCCGCCTTGCGCCGAGACTGCGCGGAAAAGATGGGCCGGTTCGACGTGCGCCCGCCCGACCCGACACTGGCGGCCAAGAACTTTTCCGGCGGCAACCAGCAGAAGATCGTGCTGGCCCGCGAGATCGAGCGGAACCCCGATCTTCTGTTGATCGGGCAACCGACGCGCGGGGTGGACATCGGAGCGATCGAATTCATCCATCAGCAGATCATCGCCCTGCGCGATCAGGGCAAGGCGATCCTCCTCGTGTCCGTCGAACTCGACGAGATCATGGCCCTGTCCGACCGCATCGCCGTCATGTTCGATGGCCGCATCATGGGTGAGCGGTTGCCGTCCGAGACAGACCAGCGCGAGTTGGGGTTGATGATGGCGGGGATCACCGAGACGA
>JBARXR010000012.1:0-3785 GCA_049647445.1 Jannaschia sp.
CACGCTGCCGACGACGCCGGTGGCGGCCGCCTCCGACGGGGTGGCGATGCCGAGGAGGATCAGGCCCATCACGGAAAAGATGATGATCGAGAAGGGGCAGAGCAGCAGGATGGCCCGCAGGGGGCCGAGACGCTCTGCCGGGGCTGCGTCCGCCGGGCCCGGTGCGCCCTCGGGCAAGCGCCGGACCGCGAGGACGATGTAGATCAGGATCAGCACGGCCGCGACGAGGCCCGGACCGATGCCCGCGATCAGCAAACCGCCGATGGAGACGTCGGCGAGCGTGGCGATCACCACGATCAGGACGCTGGGCGGGATGATCGGCGCAAGCGACGCGCCCGCGAGGATCGTGCCGATTGACAGGCCCGTGTCGTAGTTGCGGGCCTGCATCGTCGGATAGAGCGAGCGTCCGAGCATCGCCGCGACCGCCATGGCGGCCCCTGAGAGGGCCCCGAAGACGACCGAGATCGCGACCGTCAGGACGTACTGGCGACCCGGCACCCGGCCGATCAGCCCGTCCATCGCGCGAAACAGGTTTTCGACCGATCCCGAGCGGGTCAGGATTTCGCCCATCAGGATGAACAGCGGGATCGCCGACAAGGTCCCGACGTTCGCGCTGTCGAAGATCGAGTTTCCAACGAGGATGAACCCGCGTGGTCCGATCAGGAGGAGAACGGTGCCGATGTTGACGAGCAGGAACCCGATGAACAGAGGCGCGCCGGTCAGGAACATCACGAGCAGCAGGGACAGGCTTCCCGACAGGAACATCCACCATTCCATCAGAGCACGACCTGTCCGGGGGTGTCGCGCGCCGATGCGGCGTGGCGCAGGAAATGCAGGCCGGCGCTCAGGAAGCCGTAGGTGATCCAGACCGATATCCAGACCTTGGGGATCGGTTTCACCCGGACCAGCATCTCTTCGCGGACGAACTGGGTCAGGTTCATGTCGAGGAGGATCCACCCGACCCAGAGGCAGACGCCCCCGGCAAGGATTGAAAGCGCCCGCGTGACCCAGGATCGCGGCCCGGGCGGCAACAGATCGGTCAGAAAGGTGATCGAGATATGTCCACCGCGCCGGGTGACTTCCGGCAGGCTGAGGAAGGTCCCGATGCATAGCGCGTAGGCGACGATCTCGTTGGACCACCAGGTCGGGGCATTGAAGAAGTATCTGGCAACCGTCTCATAGCAATATGAAAAGACGATCGCCAGAAGGCACAGTTGCGCCAGCGCGAAACCGAACCGCGTGAGGCCGTCGTGGAACGCCACGAGACGGCTGGCGAAGACCGCCATTCAGGGGCGTCCTAGTTCGTCAGGCCGGCATCGACCGCCAGCGCACGCAACTCCGCCGCCGTCTCCTCCCCGCAGCATTCCGACGCCAGCCCCCAGACACCATCGTAATACGAGGTCCGGACCGTGTCATATTGCGCGTCCGGGAAGGTCGTCACCGAAACGCCCTCGGCCTCCAGGGCCGCAAGATCGTCGACGATGGCCTCATTTCCGATGCTGATCGTATCGGCCTCGGTCTGGATCGCCGCCGCCTCGACACCGGCCTTCTGCGCATCCGACAGGCCGTTCCACGTATCGAGGTTCATGGCGATGTAGGAGACGAGCTGTCCGAACGTCGGCTCGGTCCGATAGGGAGCGACTTCGAAATGCTTGGTCGCGCGAAAGACCGACTGGGGCGCGCAGGCACCGTCGACCACGCCGCGTTCGATACCGGCATAGACCTCGCCCATGGGCGTGTTCACCGCCGCGCCGCCGAGACTTTCGATGACCGGCACATAGGTCGAGACTCCACGGATCTTGCGCCCGCTCCAGTCGCCGGCATCCGACAAAGGCTCCCGCAGGTAACAATGGTATCCGGACGATCCCACGGCGACGTTCGCCAACAGCTTGAGATTGTGCTCTCGCTGGAAATAGGCGTCGATGTAGTCGAACACGCCCGACGACCGGATTTTCGCCATGTCAGGCTCCATCGCGTTCGTCACGACCGTCAGGGCCTTCGAGTGATAGGCCGGATAGGTATAGATAAGATCGAAGACACCGGCGGTCGTGGGCGTGATCTGCTCGAACGGCGGCACCGCTTCCGGGCCGCTGATCTCGACCGAAAGATCGACGCCCTGCGCCTCGAGGTTCTCCTTGAATTTCGCACCCGGCATGTAGGCCATGGTGTTGGTCTCGGGCCAGCTGACGATCATCCTGAGGTCATCGGCGACCGCGCCGCCGGCCAGCGTCGCCGCAAGACCCGCGGCGAGTACAAATTTTTTCATCTCTTCCTCCCGGTATCCGGCGGGGCCACCGGACGGTTCCATCCCTCGGCAAACTGTCGTCCCGTTCCGGCACGGGGGTCAACGTGCCACCTGTTCGACCCATCGGGCCATGGCGGGATGGGTCGAACAGGGTGCGCGGCGGCCCCAGCGTCAGGCCTTTGCACCGGACCGGCAGATGGATTATTTTCCTGTTGTAAATCTGTACCTTACCATTCCGATTTGCCCGCTGTGCGATCCGGAAATCCGACCGACGCTTCCGGCTGTCGCAAGATTGGCATCCGAGGTTCCGTATTTCGCAAACGTTCTTATCGCACCGGCGACGTGCGGCCCCCTGCCGTCACGGTAAGGTCTGGCGGATCAATCAAGGAAAGCCGGTTCGATGTTCTACAAGCCGCGGGACGGTCATGCCCTCCCCCACGATCCGTTTCGTGCCATCGTCGCCCCGAGGCCCATCGGCTGGGTCTCGACGGTGTCGGCGGACGGTCTGGTCAATCTTGCGCCCTACAGCTTCTACAACGCGGTCGCCGGTCGCCCGCCGATGGTCATCCTGTCGTCCGAGGGGATCAAGGACAGCATTCGGAACATCGAGCAGACCGGCGAATTCGTCATCAACCTCGCGACGCTCGACCTTGCCCGGCGCATGAACGAGACGTCCCGCGATCTGGCGCCCGACGTCGACGAGTTCACGATCTCCGGCCTCTCGCCGGTCAAGTCCTCGCTGGTCGCGCCGCCCCGCGTCGGGGAAAGCCCCGCGGCCCTCGAATGCAAGATGACGCAAATGGTGCCCCTGCCCGATCTGAACGGCGATCCGGGCGCGCGGCTGATGGCCATAGGAGAGGTGGTCGGCATCCACATCGACGACGCTTTCCTGACCGACGGCAAGTTCGACATGGTCAAGGCCGGCACCCTGGCGCGGTGCGGATACTGGGATTACCAGGTGACCACGGACCTGTTCGACATGCCGAAACCCGACTTTGCCGGCGGTCACTAAGGGCGGCCGGCCTCAGGCGGTGAGGACACGCACCGGCGCACCGTCGAGCCAGCCCGAAATCGCCTCGACGACGCCGGTGAAATAGCTTCGGTAGGTTTCTTCCGTGACATAGCCCAGATGCGGGACGGCGACGACGTTGCCGAGTGTCCGGAACGGATGCTCCGCCGGCAGCGGCTCGGTGTCGTAGACATCGAGGGCCGCGCCACGGATCGTTCCGCGCGTCAGGGCATCGATCAGGGCGGCTTCGTCCACGATGGGGCCGCGCGCCGTGTTGACCAGATAGGCGGAGGCCTTCATCGCCGCCAGCGCGCGGGCGTCGATCAGGCCGACCGTCTCCGCCGTCTGCGGCAGATGGACCGACACGAAATCACTTGTCGTCAGAAGATCGTCCAGGCTTGCGGCGCGGGTCGCGCCGTGTTCGGCCGCCTGTGCATCGGTCAGGCTGCGGGACCAGGCCACCACGTCCATCCGGAACGCGGCGCCGAAACGGGCCATTTCCTTGCCCAGACGGCCGAACCCCACCAGCCC
>JBARXR010000013.1:0-5660 GCA_049647445.1 Jannaschia sp.
TCACCGACCGCCGCATCGAAATCGCGGTACTGGGCGTAGACGTGGCGGAAACTCTGCTCCGACGCTTCGGGGGTCAGGTCCATGAACCGGGCGAGAACGGCGCGCCCAACGTCGGTCAGCGGATCAAATTCGATCAAGGCGACCTCAACGCCGAGGATCGGTGGCGTGATCGCGGTTTCCGTCCGGTTCATCAATGCGCTTCCGCCCAGGTCGGCCCCCGGCCCGCGTCCACCGCCAGATGCACCGACAGATCGACGACCGGCATGTTCGCCCCCTCCATCACGTCGCGGGCGCGCGCGATCAGGGCGTCGACGTCGGCTTCCGCCACCTCGAACAGCAATTCGTCGTGGACCTGCAGCAGCATCTTCGCGTCGAGGTCGGAAATCGCGGCGTCCATCCGCACCATGGCGCGGCGGATGACGTCGGCGGCGGTGCCTTGAATGGGCGCGTTGATCGCGGCGCGTTTGGCGAACCCCGCGCCCGGTCCGCTGGCGTTGATATCGGGCGTGTGGATGCGGCGTCCGAACAGGGTCTCGACCCGCCCGTGTTCCTTGGCGAATTTCACCGTCTCGTCCATGTAGTCGCGGATGCCGGGGAAGCGTTCGAAATAGGTGTCGATGAAGGCCTGTGCCTCGGCCCGGGGGATCCGGAGGTTGCGCGCGAGGCCAAAGCCGCTGATCCCATAGATCACGCCGAAGTTGATGGCCTTCGCCTGCCGCCGCACATCCGGTGTCATCTGGTCCAGCGGCACGCCGAACATCTGGCTGGCCGTGATCGCATGGATGTCCTGCCCGTCCTTGAACGCCTGCTTGAGCGCGTCGATTCCGGCGATGTGGGCCAGGATGCGCAACTCGATCTGCGAGTAGTCCAGAGACACGATCACGCGGCCTTCCGGGGCCACGAACGCCTCGCGGATGCGGCGGCCCTCTTCGGTGCGCACGGGAATGTTCTGCAGGTTCGGATCCGTGGACGCGAGCCGCCCGGTGTTCGCGCCCGCGATGGAATAGGACGTGTGGACCCGGCCCGTGTCGGGGTTGATATGTTCCTGAAGCGCGTCCGTATAGGTCGATTTCAGTTTGGATATTTGCCGCCAGTCGAGGATCAGGCCGGGCAGTTCGTGCTCCGTCGCCAGATCCTCAAGAATGTCGGCACCCGTAGAATAGGCCCCGGTCTTGCCCTTCTTGCCACCGGGCAGGCCCAACTCGTCGAACAGGATCTCGCCCAGCTGCTTGGGCGATCCGACATTGAAGGGGCGGCCCGCCTTGGCGTGGATCTCTTCCTCGAGGCCCGCCATCTTCTGTGCAAAGGCCCCGGACATACGCGACAGGACCTGTCGGTCGACCTTGATGCCCGCCATCTCCATCCGGGCCAGAACGGGCACGAGGGGCCGCTCAAGCGTCTCGTAGACCTGCGTGACCCGGGCGGTATGCAGACGCGGCTTGAACAGACGGTGCAGGCGCAGCGTCACATCGGCGTCTTCCGCGGCATAGGGCGCGGCCTTGTCGATCTCGACCCGGTCGAAGGTGACCTGGGCCTTGCCCGTCCCGATCAGGGTCTTGATCGGGATCGGCTGGTGGTTCAGGTAGCGGTCCGCCAGCGCATCCATGCCGTGATTGTGCAGGCCCGCATGCTGGGCATACGACAGCAGCATTGTGTCATCGATCGGCGCGACCGTGATCCCCTCCAGCGCGAAGATCTTGAAGTCGTATTTCATGTTCTGGCCGATCTTGAGGATCGACCCGTCCTCCAGCATCGGTTTCAGCATCTCCAGCGCACGGGCCTTGGGCATCTGCCCTTCGGCCAGCGCATCGCCGTCGAAAAGGTCGCCGCCCCCCGTGCGGTGCATCAGCGGGATGTAGCACGCGACACCGGGTTCGGTGGCCAAGGATATGCCGACGAGGTCGGCGCGCATCTCGTCAAGGGAGGTTGTTTCCGTATCGATAGCGACCTCTCCGGCCCGCGCGATCCTGTCGAGCCAGACCTGCAGCGCCGTTTCGTCCCGCACGACCTCATAGGCGGCGGCATCGATGGGCACGTCCTTCGGGGCTTCGGGCGCGTCGGCCTGCGGCGCGGTCTCGACCATCGCGGGCGGCTCCTTGCCCAGGCGGTCCGCGATCCGTCGCGTCAGGGTGCGGAATTCCATTCGGTTGAGGAAATCCAGCAGCGCGTCGGGCTTGGCGGCACGGATTTCCAGATCGTCGAGCGTGAACGGAAGGTCCATGTCGCAGTCGAGTTGCACCAGCTTCTTGCTGAGTTCGATCTGGGCGCGATGCTCGATCAGGGTTTCGCGCCGCTTCGGCTGCTTGATCTCCTCCGCGCGGTCCAGAAGCTCTTCCAGCGAGCCGTATTCCTGAATGAGCTGCGCCGCGGTCTTGATGCCGATGCCCGGCGCGCCCGGCACGTTGTCGACCGAATCCCCGGCCAGTGCCTGAACGTCCACCACACGGTTGGGGGCCACGCCGAATTTCTCGAACACCCCGTCGTCGTCGATGCGCTTGTTCTTCATCGGGTCCAGCATCTCGACCCCGCGCCCGACCAACTGCATGAGGTCCTTGTCCGACGACAGGATCGTGACGCGCCCGCCGGCGTCCCGCGCCCGGCAGGAAAGAGTCGCGATGATATCGTCGGCCTCGAACCCCTCGATCTCCTCGCAGGCGATGTTGAACGCGAGCGTCGCCTCGCGCGTCAGGGGGATCTGCGGGCGCAGGTCTTCGGGCATGGCATCGCGGTTGGCCTTGTACAAATCGTACAGATCGTTGCGGAAGGTGTGCGATCCCTTGTCGAAGATCACCGCGACATGGGTCGCCGCATCCGCGCCCGAGTTGTTCTCGACGTAACGGTCGAGCATGTTGCAAAAGCCCGAGACCGCCCCGATGGGCAACCCGTCCGACTTGCGCGTGAGCGGCGGCAAGGCGTGGAACGCGCGAAAGATGAACGCCGATCCGTCGATCAGGTGCAGGTGGTGACCCTTGCCGAATGCCATGTCTCTTCCCTCTCAACCGTCCCGGCTGTCTTGGCATGAATGGCATGGGCGCACCACTGCGGCGCCGGATTGTTCCAGAGGAAAATCCTCCTGACGTGTCGGGCATTCCCCAACATGCGTCAGGTCAGGCGCGTTGCCGCGAGGTGCCAGGTGACGGCCACGAAAAAGACGGCCGAGGCGACCACCACGAAGCCGTGCCAGATCGTGTTGTGAAACCGCATCCGTTCCATCAGCAGAAAGGGCGTCCCCAGCGAATACAAAAGTCCGCCCGCCACCATCAGGCCGAAGACGGGCCAGGTCGTCGTGGCGATGACCTCGCCTCCGGCAACCAGCACGGCCCAGCCCATTGCCAGGCCGATGCCGACGCTGAAGGTGCTGGACCGGCGCTTGCGCAGGAAAACCGTGGCCGTCGCCAGCACGGCCGATGTCCACATGACCACGAGGAACGTGGCCCCGGTGCCGGACAACAGGGCGAAGGGCGTCACTGTTCCCGCGATCTTGAGATAGATGGCCGACATGTCGAGCTTGCGCAGCGCTTCCGACCACTCGGGGCGGTAGACATGGTTATAGGCCAGCGAGGCCGACAGCATCCCGATCAGGGTGACGCCATAGACCGTGACGCCGGCAACTCCCGCGACGTCACCGCGCCAGAGGGCACTGAGCGTGATGAGAACGGGTACAGCCGCAAGTGCCAGGACCAGCGCGGCGATATGGACGAACGCATCGCTGAGAAGTTCGACCCGGTCGTAGGGCCTGAGGCCGCCTTCCGGCCAGGGCGTATGTCTTTCGCGTGTCATCACCCGAATATAGCACCTTTCACGTCCGCGTCTCCTCGTGACAGGGCGGGCAGGCGGCAAAATACCGTTTCCGCGACGTCAGTTCGCTTCGAGACGCGCAAGAGCAAGGCGCACTGCCTGCGGTGTCGGCGTCCAGCGGCCGAAACGCAGTCCGGCGGCGCGCAGCATTTCGCCGATCCAGGTGTTGCAGGTGCGCAGGATACTGAACCGGCCCCGTGCTTCGAAGAAACCGTCCGTGGCGGTAAAGCCCGCATCGGCAAGCCGCGCGCCCGTTCGCGTGGCCGCGATCGCGCCAAGAAGTCGGGTGAATTGCCGCTCCGACAGGGGGACCCGCGTCAGCCCGGTGGGATCGATCGGCCCCAGCACCTCCACCCGCAGGACGGACGCATCGCCGGTCATCGCTCGCCAGACCGGGCCCGGACGCATGTCGGAATAGCTGCCCGTCGACGTGTAGAAATCGCGCGCGCCCCAGCCCGCAAGGACCCAGTCCACAGCCGGGTTCGACACCGGCACGCCTGCCGTCTCTGCAAACGCGAAAGCCGCGCGGACCTCTGGCGTGGCGGGCAAAAGGAAATCGTAGTGGATCGCGCTGCCGATCAGCAGGACCGCCGTCTCCTGCCCCGGCGCCTCGCCGTCCGATGTGACAAGCGCGCCAGCAAGGCCCGCGATGAACCATGCGACAGCGATGACGGGAACGATCAGACCCCAGCGGAGTGCCCTAATGCCCGTCGCCTTCCAGCACGAACCGCTTGTCGCAATAGCCGCATTCGACCCATCCGATGTTCGGATCGATGGACAGCCACACGCGCGGATGACCAAGCGCCCCCTCGCCGCCGTCGCAGGCAACGCGGAGGGAGGTGACGGTCTCGGTTTCGGGCGGCGTGTCGTTCGAGGTCGGGGGGGTCATGGCATAGCCTCGGGAAACGGGTCGGATTGGCGGTCTTATGGCGCAAGCGCGCGGTGCGCCGCAAGGGACGCATGGGACAGGGCGCACAGGTCGGACTGCGGGCACGCAGCTTGCCTTGCCCCGGTCCGACGCCTAGGTGCCGGGGTCTGACAGTCGAGGGGATACTGCAATGTCCGACGCGATCGCGATCGAGGGACTTCGAAAGGTCTATGGCGGGTCCGGAAAATCCTCGGCCAAGGAGGCGCTGAAAGGTCTCGACCTGACCGTTCCGACTGGCAGCATCTTCGGCCTTCTGGGGCCGAACGGGGCAGGGAAGTCCACGACTATCAACATTCTCGCGGGCCTTGTGCGGAAGACGGCGGGCAAGGTCCGCATCTGGGGCTTCGATCAGGACGTGAACCCGCGCCAGTCACGGGCGGCCATCGGCGTCATGCCGCAGGAGCTGAACCTCGATCCGTTCTTCTCGCCCGCCGATGCCCTGGAGGTTCAGGCCGGACTCTATGGCGTTCCGAAAAAGGACCGGCGGACCGCGGAAATCCTCGAACTGGTCGGTCTCGCCGACAAGGCGGATGCCTATGCGCGCACGCTTTCCGGGGGAATGCGGCGCCGGTTGCTGCTGGCCAAGGCCTTGGTGCACCATCCGCAGATCCTCGTCCTCGATGAGCCGACGGCGGGCGTCGACATCGAACTGCGCCAGATGCTGTGGCGCAACGTGCGCCGCCTGAACGAGGAACGCGGGATGACGATCATCCTGACGACCCACTACCTCGAGGAAGCGCAGGAAATGTGCGACGAGATCGCGATCATCGCGAACGGCGAACTGGTGATCCGCGACCGGACCGAGAACCTGCTGAACCGGCTGGACGGCAAGACGATGGTCATCGTGCCGGAAAATCCCGCGGGCGATGTCGTCCTGCCGGACGGGGTCGAGATGACGCGCCGTCCTGACGGATCGCTTGCCCTGACCTACAAC
>JBARXR010000014.1:0-11030 GCA_049647445.1 Jannaschia sp.
CTCCACGCCTTTCAGGCCGAGCCCGGCGCACGCCGGTTCGCCCGCACACCCGAGGTCCCCAGCCTCGCCGCCCATGCCGCGTGGTTCGACAAGCGCCTGCGCGCCGCGCCGGGTGCACCCTTCTACATGGTCGAGCATGGCGGTGCGCCCTGCGGCTTCGTCCGCCTCGATCCCGGCCCATCGAATGTCGACCCGGCGTGGGAGGTTTCGATCCTCTTGACCGGCGCGGTCCGGGGGCGAGGCCGTGCGCACGCCGTCCTCGCCCTGTTGCGCCTGACCCATCCGACGCGCCATATCGTGGCCCATGTGCATCCCGACAACAGCGCCTCGCAACGCCTGTTCTCGGGGGCGGGCTACGTGCGAACCGGCACCGACAGCTTCGTTTCGCCGGGGTGGGCAGAGTTGGAACAGGAGCGCAGGAGGCAGAACGATGCAGATCAATGACCGGACCGTCGGCCCCGACACGCCACCCTATGTCATCGCCGAGATCTCGGCCAACCATAACGGTGACATCGGCCGCGCGTTCCAGATCATGGAGGCCGCGAAATCCGCAGGCGTCGATGCCATCAAGATCCAGACCTATCGCCCCGACACGATCACGATCGACCACGACGGCCCGGAGTTCACCATCAAGGGCGGCCTCTGGGACGGCCAACGCCTGTATGACCTCTACGAAGGCGCGCATACGCCCTGGGACTGGCACAAGCCGCTGTTCGACAAGGCCCGGGACCTGGGCGTGACGCTGTTTTCAAGCCCGTTCGATCACACGGCGGTCGACCTGCTGGAGGAGTTGGGCGCCCCGGCCTACAAGATCGCGTCCTTCGAACTTGTCGATCTGCCGCTGATCCGACGCGTCGCGCGGACGGGAAAGCCGATGATCATGTCCACCGGCATGGCCGACGACCGGGAAATCGGCGAAGCGCTCGATTGTGCCCGGCAGGCGGGCGCGCGGGACGTGGTCCTTCTGCACTGCGTGTCCGGTTATCCCGCCCCCGCGTCCGACTACAACCTCGCGACGCTGCCGGACATGGCCGCGCGCTTCGGCGTAATGACGGGCCTGTCGGATCACACGCTCGACAACACCGCCGCGATCACATCCGTGGGTCTCGGGGCGGTGATGATCGAAAAGCACGTTACCATGGACCGCGCGGGCGGTGGCCCCGATGACAGTTTCTCGCTGGAGCCTCCGGAACTCGCCCACCTCGTCCAGGGCGCGCGCACCGCATGGGAGGCCCGGGGGCGCGTCGATTATGGCCTGAAATCCAGCGAACAGGGCAACGCGCAATTCCGCCGCTCGCTCTATGTCGTGGCCGACATCCCGGCGGGCGGCATCCTGTCCGCGGACAACATCCGCTCCATTCGTCCGGGCTTCGGGCTGGCGCCCAAACACTACGACGCGGTGCTGGGGCGGCGCGCAAGGACGGCGCTTCGACGCGGCACGGCCCTGTCGTGGGAGGCGCTGGACTAGGTCTCGCGCAGGACCCGTGCGATGGAGGCGGCCGCTTTCCGCGCCTCGCCCTTCTCGTCGAAATCGGGAATGATGTCGGCATAGGCCGGATCGACGACGCCGGTGTACATCTTGCGGCAGATCGCCTCGAACGCAGTTCTCAAGCTGGCCCTGTCCCCCCTGAACGCCAGCGCGCGGTCCAGAGTTTCGGGACCTTTCCACAAGTAGACCCCCGGCAGGCTGCTGTACCAGGTGACCCCGAAATGGATCACGCCCTTCATCAGCAACGCCGCTTCCCAGCCTGCGGTGCCGGTGATCGTCGCCACGCAGGCCGACTTGCGGATCAGGTCGAAACTGGGAACCTGATACGAGACGTAGCGCACGTTCCCGAGACACCGCAGGCGACGATAGAAGCTTTCCTCGCGCATGAAGCTGGTCTGGACGGGGTTCTCCTTCGCATAGATCAGCATCCCCTCCGGTGCCGCCGCCGACAGCGCCTCGAGCGCGCGCAGCTGATCACCGTATTCATTGCCCCAGGTGTCGGTCGTCATCTCCGGCTGCAGATGCATCGGGAAGTAGATGAACGGCACATCCAGATCGACGTCCCGCACGTCCGCGGGGCTCGGCTCTCCGATGCGGAACCGGTCGCGGGCCTGCGACAGGCGATTCATGTTGCGGTCGATGGCGTGGGGATTCCACCAGAACTGAAGCGTCAGGATCTTGCCCAGCATCTTGAGATGCTCCGACACGACCCGCGATCCGACATGCAGGGCCAGCCGATATTTGCCCGAACGCTTCATGTAGAAAGGCGTTTCGGGCGCGTCCGGCGTCGGCAGGACCTCTCCCTCGCCCGAAACGGTTTCGAAAAAGCCGAGGTCCTCGATCGATTTCACGATCCACATCTTGTGCGGGAAATTGGTCTGCGACGTGATCAGGATCTCGAGATCCAGCAGCTTGGCCAGATGATACAGGACGATGAACGACCCCTCATGGGGGAAGTTCGAGAAAATCACGGTCGTGATCCTGTGACGCTTCAGCAGGTCGTGGAAGAATTGCGCCGACAGGAAGAACAGGTTGTCGGAATGGGTCCAACTGCGCAGCACATGCTGCCGCGTGAAGGCGATGCGGTTGTAGTGGCGACGAAACAGGTTGAAGGCCGCGTCGAACAGCGGCGTCTTGAGATCCTCCGGCAGGACACTGCCGCGCGGCGGGTCCATCTCGCAGCGCACCACGCCGAAATGCTCATGCCGTTCCACCCCGAGATCGCGCACCGGTTCCCGGCGGCCCATGACATGTACCAGCGCCCGCACGTCCAGCCCCTCGGCCTGGATCGCCTCCAGTTCGAAGGTGCGGAATCCCACGAGAAACACACGCCGGTCTTTTGTCTTGCCCATCGCAGCGCCCCTGTGTCCACGTGCAGCGTCGCTAAAGAATGGGGGCCCGGCTGTCCAGAACATGCCATCGCACGCGCCGGTGCCTGAAATATCTTGGCGTTGCCGCGCGGGGGAAGTCTGAATAAGAGGGACCAACCCGATCCGCTGCCCCGAAGGAACGTCGCCGTGAGCACCTATAAAACCGATCAGGAGGCTTTCTGGGCCGGCGATTTCGGCACCGACTACATCCAGCGCAATCAGGGTGATCGCCTTCTCGCCTCGAACCTCGCGTTCTTCGGCAAGGCGCTGGCGATGGCGCGCGACCTGGGAAGTTGCATCGAGTTCGGCGCCAACATCGGCATGAACCTCAAGGCGCTTCGGCTGCTGTATCCCGAAATCGCCTGCCACGGGATCGAAATCAACGCGGATGCCGCCGATGCCCTCGCAACGCTGATCGGTCCCGGCAACGTCACCCACGGCAGCATCCTCGACGCGGAAACCGACGCGCCGCGCGATCTCGCCCTCATCAAGGGCGTGCTGATCCATCTGAACCCCGACATCCTGCCGCTCGTCTACGACAAGCTGGTGGCGGCGACGGGGCGCTATCTGCTTGTGGCGGAATACTACAACCCCAGTCCCGTCGCGATCCCCTACCGGGGCCACAGCGACCGGCTGTTCAAGCGTGATTTCGCGGGCGAGATCATGGATCGACATCCGCGGATGCGGCTGGTCGACTATGGCTTCGCCTACCGCCGCGATCCTGTGTTTCCGCAGGACGACATCACCTGGTTCCTGATGGAAAAGAGCTGATGCTGACCTATTGCACCCGCTGTGTCATGCCCGACACCAAGCCCGACCTTCGCCTCGACGCGGATGGTGTCTGCAACGCCTGCCGGAGTTTCGAAGGCCGCAAGGACGTGGACTGGGCCGCCCGCGCCACCGAGCTGGAACAGATCCTCGCCCGCTACCGCCGCCCCGACGGGGACAACTGGGACTGCATCGTTCCGGTATCGGGCGGCAAGGACAGCACCTACCAGGTCGTGCGCATGCTCCAGATGGGCCTCAACCCGCTCTGCGTGACCTCCAGCACCTGTGACCTCTCGGCTATCGGGCGGGCAAATATCGAGAACCTCAAACGCCTCGGCGTCGACTACATCGAGGTTTCGCCCAACCCCCGCATCCGCGCCACGCTGAACCGGATCGGCCTGCTGCAGGTGGGCGACATATCCTGGCCGGAACACGTCGGCATCTTCACGATCCCCGTGCGCGCCGCCGTGCAGTTCAACGTGCCGCTGATCGTCTGGGGAGAGAATTCCCAGAACGAATACGGGGGTCCGGCGGCCGCCGCGGGCAACAACGTCCTCAACCGGCGCTGGCTGGAAGAATTCGGCGGCCTTCTGGGGATGCGCGTGACCGACCTGATCGGGCAGGAGGGGATCGAGGCGCGTCACCTCGTCAACTATCGCTACCCGTCAGACGACGACCTCGCCCGCGTCGGTGTGACCGGCCTGTTCCTCGGGCACTACATCCCGTGGGACGGCCTGTCGAACGCCCTGATCGCGGGGGCCAACGGCTTCCAGTCGTATCCCACCGCGGTCGAGGGCTCGATGGTCACCTACGAAAACCTCGACAACCACCAGACCGGCATCCACGATTATTTCAAGTTCCTGAAATTCGGGTTCGGGCGGGCGACGGATCTCGCCTGCCTGCACATCCGGCGCGGACGCCTTTCGCGGCAGGACGGTCTGGATGCGGTGGCGCGGATGGACGGGCAATTTCCCTGGACATACCTGGGCAAATCCCTTTCGGACATCCTGGAACCGCTGGACCTGACGGTCGATCAGTTCATCAAGGTCTGCGACCGCTTCACCAACAAGCAGATCTTCAAGCGCGACGCGAACGGCGGGCTTGTCAAGGACGCACGCGGCAACCTGACCAAGATCAACGCCGACAACCCATGAGCCGGATCGGGATCGTTGACTACGGGGTCGGCAATCTCGGGTCGCTTCAACGTGCCTTCGAACAGATCGGGGCCGAAGCCGGCCTGATCGACGATCCGGCCCGGCTCGACGGCTGCGATGCCGCGGTCCTGCCCGGCGTCGGCGCCTTCACCGATTGCATGGAGCTTCTGCAGGCCGGTGGCTGGCTTCCGGCGATCTCGGCGTTCGCGGTGGACCACAAGCGTCCTCTGCTGGGCGTGTGCGTCGGAATGCAGCTTCTGGCACAAAGCGGGGTCGAGGGCGCTCCGGCCGGGGCCCCCACGCCCGGCCTCGGTCTTGTCGCGGGCACCGTCGTGCACTTGCGCGACCGCGCCTGCACCGAACGCGTTCCGCATGTGGGCTGGAACGCGCTGTCTCCCACACCGCAAGGCGCCGCCCTGTTCGCGGGCATCCCCGAAGGCACCGACACCTACTTCGTCCACAGCTATACCTTCGTTCCCGAAGACCCCGCTTCGATCCTCGCCACGACCGACTACGGCGTGCCGCTGGTCGCCGCCGTGGGACGCGACAACATCTGGGGCACGCAGTTCCACCCCGAGAAAAGCTCCCGCGCGGGGTTCCGCATCCTGCGCAACTTCCTGGAGGCGGCGGGGTGCTGAAGACCCGTGTCATTCCCACGCTGCTCTGGAAGGGCTTCGGCCTCGTGAAGGGCGAGGCGTTCGACAGTTGGCGGCGCGTCGGCCCGGTCCTGCCCGCGATCAAGGTCTACAACCAGCGCGAGGTCGATGAACTGATCCTGCTCGATATTCTCGGCCACGCCGGGGATGCCCAGCCGGACTACGAGTCGATCAACGACTACGGCAGCGATTGCTTCGTGCCGCTGACGTTCGGCGGCGGCGTGCGCTCCGGCGATCAGGTCCAGCGCCTGTTGCGCGCCGGGGCCGACAAGGTCAGCCTGAACACCGCGTCCTACGACACCCCCGCGCTCGTGACCGAGATCGCCAAACGCCACGGCAGCCAATGCGTCATCGCCAGCATCGACGTGGCCCCCGTTCCCGATCGATCCGACCGATGGCGGTGCTTCAGCCATGCGGGAACCCGCGACACCGGACAGGACGCGGTCACCTGGGCGCGGCAGATGGAGGATCGGGGCGCGGGCGAGATCCTGCTGACCTCGATCCCCCGCGACGGCACCTATCAGGGATACGACCTGCCGCTGATCGCCGCCGTGGCGCAAGCGGTGTCGATCCCCGTGATCGCGTCCGGCGGGGCCGGCAACTACCAGCACATGGTCGATGCCGTGCTTCAGGCCAATGCCAGCGCCGTGGCGGCCGCCAGCCTGTTCCACTTCACCGAAGCCACGCCCGCCGAAGCCAAGGATGCCCTCGCCGCCGCGGGCATCGCGGTGCGGGCCCGCTTCTAGCGCAGCGCCTCTGGAAAGGACCGCCATGCAGACCGTCGCCGTGATTCAGGCCCGCATGTCGAGCAGCCGGTTCCCCGGCAAGGTCATCGCCGATCTGGACGGACTGCCGATGGTCGTGTTCATGGCGCGCCGCGTGGCACGGGCGCGACGTCTGGACCGCGTGATCCTCGCCACCTCCATTGAGGACAGCGACACGCCGCTGGCCACCGCGGCCGAAGCGCATGGGCTGGAAGTCTACCGCGGCCCGCTCGACGACGTTCTGGGCCGGTTCGGCGAGGTTCAGGCGCTCACCGGGGCCGATGTCCTGGTCCGGCTGACGGGCGACTGCCCGCTGGCCGATCCGGACGTGATCGATGCCCTGATAGATCTGCGGGCCAGCACCGGCGCCGACTATGCCAGCAACGTGGAGCCGCGCAGCTTCGCCCATGGCCTCGACTGCGAGATATTCACGAAGGATGCGCTGGTGCGGGCCGTCGCCATCGCCACGAGCGCCTACGACCGCGAGCACGTCACGCCGTGGATGCGCACCGACGCGGCGGGACTCGTGCGCGCAAATCTGGTGGCGCAGGACGCGGATACCTCCGGACTGCGGCTGACGGTCGATCATCCTGCCGATCTGGAGGTCGTGCGCGCCGTCGTGGCCGGCACCGGGCCGGAGGCCCCTCTGGCGCAGATCGCAGCCTGGCTCGGGGCGCATCCCGAAATCGCCGCGCTGAATGCGGCGCACCGCTAGAGGCGACGGAACACCACCACGTCACCGGACGCCGCCAGCGTCTCGAATCCCAGTGCCTCGATCCCGGCGCACAAGGCCTTGGCCTCCTCCGGCCCGCCACCATAGAACCGGGGATGCGTTTCCAGCAGGATGAACCCCGCCTGACGCAGCACCGCCGCGTCCCGGGCCACCATCTCGGCTTCCGCGCCTTCGATATCGCAGACGAGGCTATAGCCGTCCGGCGCGCCGAGCTGCGCATGGAGGGCGGCCAGGGTGATCGTCGCCACCGTCACGCGGCGGCCTTGCTGGACCTTGCCGGGCGTGCTCGTCAGGCGGCTGACGTGCTGGTTGGCCCCGATTGTGAAAGACACGTCCGTTCCGCCGTACGACAACGCGGCCCCGATGACGCGGGTGTCCGGCCGGGCGCCATTCTGCGACGCGTTTTCCTGACAGATCGCGACGAGTTCGGGGTTCGCCTCCACCACCAGATGCGGCACGCCCGGCTCCAGCCGACTGCCGATCAGCGCCGAGATCGCCCCGAGGGACCCGCCGAGCTCGATCACGGGCCGATCAGACGGCAGGTGCGTGCGGACGAAATCCGCCTCCTCGACCTCGTATTTCGACTTCATCAGGGCGTTCGCCAGCGCGATGTCCATCGCGTCCGGGCCGCGCACCGTCAGGCCGTGAAATTCGAAGACCGGGCCGTGGTCGCGCAAGTGACGCCCGACCCTGCGCCTGCGAAAGAAGTCGCGAATGATCGTCATTGCGGTCTGTAAACCCCACCGTCCTTGCGCGCCGACACGGCGCCCGATATCTGCCCAATGCTCTTTTGTCGCCGCCGGTTAGACAGGAAATTCACCGGAGAGAGAAGCGAAAGCAGCGCGGGCCAGAAACTGCGACGGAAGCCTTGGCCCGGTGTCGCCTTCTCGACCACGTAGTATCGCGACCGCGCCATGTGAAACCCCTTCCAGCGTGCCGCCTCCGGCGACCGCGCCGTGCCCGTTCCCATGATGTGCACGGCCCGGGCCTGCGGCAGATGCCACAGCTCATGGCCCGCCTGCGCCAACCGCCAGCACAACTCGTGATCCTCGTGATACAGGAAGATCGCGGGATCGAAGCCCCCGACCGCCTCGAAGGCGGCGCGGCGCACGAACAGGACGCCGCCGGACAGGACGGGCATCCGGCCTGCGGTCTCCGGCGCGGGTCGCGGCATCCGCTCGACCGGCAGGACGGACGTCATCTTGAGGCGCGCACGCCCGTTTGCCGTCTCGATCGACGGGTTCGCCGCCCCGAGGTCGGGCCTGCGATCCGCCTCCTCTTCCAGGGCCTCCAGCGCCCCGGGCTCAAGTCGGGCATCCGGGTTCAGGAACAGCAGGAACTCCGTCTCCGCCCCCATGGCACCCCGATTGCAGGCCCGCCCGAACCCCTCGTTCCGCAGTGCCGCGACAAGCCTGCCATGCGGCGGCAGATCGGCCTCGACGCGGGCGCAGGTGTCATCGGTGCTGGCGTTGTCGACCACCACGACCACCGCGTCCGTTGGCAGGGACCGCAGCATCTGGCCCACGACGGCCGCACTGTTGTAGGTGACGGTGACGATTGTCGTCCGGGCGCTCATGCGGAGCCCGACCCGGTCGAAGCCAGACCCGTCCAGCCTTCCGGGGGCCAGACTTCGGCGTTCTTGTGGGGTCGCCAGCGCTGGTGGAACCAGTACCACTGGCTTGGATCCTGTTGCACCCGCGCGGCCAGACGGGTGTTGAAGTCCTGCATCATCCGCTCCGGCGAGCCGGGCGGGATCGGCGCTTCCAATATGATGTCCACCGTCCACGCATCGTCCCTGCGCGTGCCGAACGCGGGGATCAGCGGCAGATCATAGCGCAGCGCCAGATCGGCAGGGGACAACGTTGTGCAGGCGGCCTGGCCCATGAATTCCAGCGCAGCGCCGGTCTGCTGGTATTGGTCCGCAAGCATCGCCAGAACGCCTCCCTCCCGGACATGCCGCAGCAGGGCCCGGTTGCCTGCGCCGCTCTTGGGAATGATCGGTGTGCCGCCCGCTTCCAATGCCCGCCGGAACAGCGGATCGTAGAAGATGTTGTTGTTGGGCCGGTACACCGCGCCGACGTCGATCCCGCGCCCGCCAAGGGCATGACGGATCGCCTCCCACTGGCCGAAATGTCCCGATATCAGCAGCGCGCCACGCCCCTCCGCCTGCGCAGCCTGCAAGACTTCGAGACCCGGTCCGGCGATCGCGAAGGCCCGCGCGCGCGCCCCGTATTCCGTATTGAACAGGATCTCCGTCAGGGTGGCACCGGCGGTCCGTGCGGTGCGCCGCGTCAGGGCGCGCCGGTCCCCGGGCGTCATGTCGGGATAGACCAGCGCAAGGTTGTCATCCACGCGGCGGGCCAGCGCAGGCACGATCATCACGATCCATCCGGTCAACGCCCGGACCGCCCGCACGCGCCAGCTCAGCGGAAAGGGACGCACCACCAGCAGGGCTGTCCGGATCAGCAGGTTGATGGCGAAATCGGGGGTGCGCCGGCTCATGGCTGCGGATTTCTTCGGGGGATGGACCATGGCCAAGCTCTTAGGATGTTCGCCCGGCCGAAGTCCACTGGAACGCAGGCCGGTGTGGTGTCGTCGGCGGCGCGCCGCACCATTCGCCGTAAATTCGCCCTTGACGGTGCGCCCACTGACGTCAGACGTAGATCACCCTCAGATCACCCGTTCCTCACCCATGGTTTCCACATGAAAATCGTCGCCTGGTCCGGCCCCCGGAACCTCTCTACCGCGATGATGTACGCCTTCGGAAACCGACCCGATTTCGAGGTCATGGACGAGCCGTTCTATGCTGCCTACCTGGCCGCCACCGGCTTGCATCACCCGATGCGCGACGCCATTCTCGCCAGCCAGTCCGACGACCCGGAGGCGGTTGCAGCACTCTGTGCGAAGACCCCGAAAATACACTCCTATCAAAAGCATATGGCGCACCACATGGTCGCCGGTATGCCCCTCTCCTGGGCTGAAGACGCGGTTCACCTGCATCTCATCCGCCATCCCGCCCGCGTGATCGCCAGCTATGGCGAGAAGATGGAGGAGATCACCGAGGACGGCATCGCCTTCGCCGCCCAAGCCAGCCTCTACGACCGTTTCGGCGGGCTGGTTCTCGACACCGGCGACCTGCGTGACAACCCACAAGACATGCTGACGAAACTCTGCGCCGAAATCGGCATTTCCTTCGATCCGGCAATGCTTTGCTGGCCCGCCGGCGGGCATCCGGCAGATGGCGTCTGGGCCGCCCATTGGTACAACGCCGTCCACAGATCGACAGGGTTCGCAGGCCCCGAAGGTCCGCTTCCGGCCGTCGCGCGCGAAGACCTCCTTGCCGCGGCCATGCCATTCTATCGGGCGATGAAAAGCCGCGCGATTCAGCCCTCGGACCAGAGCGCCTCGTAGACGCCCGCGATCCCTGCGGCTTCGGCCTCGATGGAATGATGCGCCACGGCCCGCTGCCGCGCGACGCGCGACATGGCTTCCAGCCGCGCGGGGTCCGACAGCAAGGCATCCACCGCGGCGGCGGCATCCGCCACCAACGTCGCCTCCTCGACAACGATGCCAGCCGTACCACCGCCGGTGAACGTGCGAAAATCGCCTGTGGGCGAGCCGACGAACGGGACTGCGGAGGCCATCCCCTCCAGCGGCGTCACGCCATAAGGCTCATACCTCGGCAGCGGCACCGTCAGCGAACAGGCCCGGATCAGGGCAGGCATCCTCTCCGGAGACATCTCGCCCGGAAACAAGAGCCGGTCCCCGAGGCCCGCCGCACGCGCCTTGTCCTGCAACGTCTTCTGGAATCCCGCGTCCTGCGGGCGCGCCAGCCCCAGCACCAGTGCGGTGACATCCGGGTGGTTCGGCAAGACGCGCAGCATGGTCTCGACGAAGCGGTCCGTCCCTTTCGACGTCCGCACCCGCCCGACCGCCGCCACGCCGCGCGTGCCCGGATAGCCCGTCGCAGCCCAGGCGGCGGCGCGGTCCTCTGCCGGATGCCAGACCCCGCAATCGACACCGTGCGGCACCATCGCCCGCACGTGCGGTTTGCCGACGGCCGCCGCGGGGATCGTCGCAATCAGCGCGTCCATCC
>JBARXR010000015.1:0-7103 GCA_049647445.1 Jannaschia sp.
CATCGTGACAACCCAGAGAAATTGGGTCTGATCCTGCCCGGAGCTGATGAGCCGATCGCGGCAACGCATTGGAGCTTTGGGCAATTGTCGAGCCTCGTCGGCGCGCCTGCCGCCTATCTGCGCCAACTACCCGCGCCGCTCGCTGGAATCAATTTGCAATACGGGCTGACCAACCACCGCGCAGAACAGATCAAAACCCTGGAAACCGGAGATGGGCGCACCGAACTGCGCGCCGTGACCGGGTCCGATTATGGCCGCATCTACGATCACGAGCTTGTCTCTGCTGTTCAACGCATCGCAGGCAATGGCACTGGCGACACGCGCTGGAAGGTACCCGGCGTGCTCGATTGGTCGACTGGCATCTACAATCCGCGGGTGGATATCACCAAGGACACGACGACCCTTTACGCCTCGGACCGCGACGTCTTCCTCGTCCTTGTCGACGACCTGAACCCGATTGAGGCGGGGCTGCTGCCCGACGGCTCGCCGGACCTCTATTTTCGTGGCTTCTATTGCTGGAATTCGGAGGTCGGAGCCAAAACCCTTGGCATCGCCAGCTTCTACCTGCGCGCGGTCTGCCAAAACCGCAACCTCTGGGGCGTCGAGGATTTCCAGGAGATCAAGATCCGCCACTCGAAATACGCCGCCTCCCGGTTTGCGCATGAGGCCGCCCCGGCGCTGAGCCGCTTCGCCGAGTCCTCGCCGGCGCCCTTCATCGACGGCATCCGCGCGGCACAGGAGAAGATCGTCGCGCGGACCGACGAGGACCGGCAGGACTTCCTGCGCAAACGCGGGTTCTCGAAGCCGGAGACGGTGCGGATCGTCGAGACGGTGCTGGCCGAAGAAGGCCGCCCGCCCGAGAGTGTCTTCGACTTCGTGCAGGGGATCACGGCGGTGGCCCGCTCAAAGCCGCAGCAGGATGCGCGGCTGGTGATGGAAGGGAAGGCGAAGGTCATACTGGAGGCGGCAAAGTTCTGATGCATTTTGGTTCTCGGTGACCCTATGACCTGTCCTCTAATTGGCATCTCCTTAAGCTATGCTGTACCAGGCACGTAAAAAAGGCGAACTTGTCAGGGGCCGATGGCAATAGCGAGGAATGCTGCAATGGAGCTAATACAACAGATCAGCAATGACGTACGAGACAGGCTAAAGGCTGTTGGCATAGGGGTGGATCGAGGCCCGTTTATTTTTAGGAGGTGGCCGTCAATTGCATTGCTCCTGATTTGCGGATGGGTATTTGGTTCCATAGATGCTCTTTTATCCGCCGATCCTATTCTTTTTCAAAGATACGGTTCTCTGGGTGTTGCAGCCGGAGTTGTGTTTTTGATTTCGGTGCGCGCCGAACAAGACAATCACCGAAAATTGGCAGACGCGCTAATGTTTCGCGCAATCTGTTTACAGATGATCGAGAGTAAGGCTCATTCGCTTTTCCTAGAAAGCCGTGTCTCAAAAATAGATGGGAAGGAGGTTTCGCTTGATGAGGATAGCCGCGCAGCGCTGCGAAAGATCGGCGATGACATGTTTATGAGTGCTGAGTACCATGTGGGACTGTTGTTGCGCGAGGTTGAAGCTAAAACCCTGAACCGCTTTCTGGGTGTACAAGCCGTCGCAATCGAGGTGCTGATAATCGTCACGGGCACAATGCAGTGGGGCTTTGGAGATCTGGCGGCTGAACGGCTCACTTCTCTACTGTGAGAAAATTACTACGAGAGGCTGCTCAGCTTGATCGGGTTTTGAGGCATCAAGCTTCCAGTTGTTTGATCTTCAACTGTGCACTCTAATGGGAAGTCAATCGCGTGTTTCAGTATAGGCGCAATGAACACGGCGCTTTAGAGTAAGAGGGGTGCCGGGTTTTCCGTGACGGGTTTGGAGGTCGGGAGAGTGGCTCCCGGCTGGCCTGTCGCGGAGTAATCCCGATGACAAAGCAACAGAAAATTACCCTCAGCGCCTCGCGCGACATTCCCTTCTACAAGCTGATGCTCAGCCAGTCGAACGTACGCCACATCAAAGCGGGCGTGTCGATCGAAGAGTTGGCCGAGGACATTGCGCGGCGGACGCTGCTCAGCTCCATCACGGTGCGGCCGGTGCTAGACGACAATGGGGCCGAGACCGGCATATATTCGATCCCCGCAGGTGGGCGGCGTTTCCGGGCGCTGGAACTGCTGGTGAAGCAGAAGCGCCTGAACAAGACCGCGCTGGTGCCCTGCATCGTGCGCATGGATGGCCTCGCGGAAGAAGACAGCCTGGCCGAGAACGTCCAGCGCGCGCCGCTGCATCCGCTCGACCAGTTCCGCGCCTTCCAGGCGATGCGCGAGAAGGGCCGCACGGAGGAAGAGATTGCCGCCGCGTTCTTCGTCTCGGCCAGTGTGGTCAAGCAGCGGCTGAAGCTCGCCGCAGTCGCGCCGTCGTTGCATGACGTCTACGCCGAGGAGGAAATGACGCTCGACCAGCTGATGGCCTTCACGGTCAATCCCAACCATGCGCGGCAAGAACAGGTTTGGGAGGCGCTGCAGCGGCACTATTCCAAGCAGCCCTACGAGATCCGCCGCATGCTGACCGAAGGCGCCGTGCGCGCCTCGGACAAGCGGGCGCAATTCGTTGGGCTGGACAACTACGTCGAGGCTGGGGGCGACATCCTGCGCGACCTGTTCCAGCAGGACGATGGTGGCTGGCTGCAAGACGCCAGCCTGCTCGACGTCATGGTGAGCGAGAAACTGGCCGAGGAAGCTGAAATCATCCGGGCCGAGGGCTGGAAGTGGGTCGAGGTCGACATCGACTTTCCCTATGGGCACACCTTCGGCATGCGCCGCGTCCATGGCCAAGCGGAACCGATGAGCGACGTTGAGGCCGCCGACTATGAGGCACTGAAAGCCGAATACGATGCGCTCGAGGCGGAACATGCCGACGCGGATGATTTGCCCGAAGAGGTCGACGCACGTCTCGGGGAAATCGAAACGGCCATGGAAGCGTTGCAGGACCGTCCGATCCGGTTTGAGGCGGAAGATCTGGCTTTGGCGGGTGCCTTCGTCAGTATCGACAGTTCTGGGCGGCTTCGCGTTGAGCGCGGCCATGTGCGGCCCGAAGACGAACCAGTCGAGCAACCAGAGGAGACCGGTGACGCTGATGCTGAAGCGCCGATCGTCGAGGATGCGGACGACACCGTCGCGCCTGCCGCCGAGGACGAGGAGGAAGAAGATGGCCTCAAGCCCCTCTCAGACCGCCTTGTCATGGAGTTGACGGCGCATCGCACATTGGCGCTCCGCAATGCACTGGCGCGGGACCCGCAGGTCGCTTTCCTCGCGGCGCTCCATGCGATGGCGCTTCGGCTGTTCTACCGCTATGGCCTCGACAGCTGCGTCGAGATCGAACCGCGCAACGCCGCCTTTGGGTCGCAGGTGCCGGGCCTTGGCGACACGGCCTATGCACAGGCCATCGACCACCGGCACGAGACCTGGGCCCGCAACCTTCCCAAGGCGTCGGAGGACCTCTGGGAGGCGCTGACCGAGTTCGACAGTTGCAGCCGCGAGACGCTGTTCGCCCATTGCGTGGCGATGAGCGTGAATGCCGTCCACGACCCCTACCAGCGTCGACCCCGCGCGATCGCGCATGCGGATGTTCTGGCTGGGACCGTCGGGCTCGACATGGCCAAGGCTGGCTGGGTGGTAACCGGCGACAGCTATCTGGGCCGCATCACCAAGGCGCGCATCCTCGAAGCCGTTCATGAAGCGAAGGGGGAGGACGCTGCGGACCGCATCGCAGGCCTCAAGAAGGCAGAGATGGTCACTACAGCACAGGACCTGCTTGCGGGCACCGGCTGGCTGCCAGAACCACTGCGCACGCCGCCGCTGCCGGAGGAGAATATCGCGGAGTTCGAACTGGTTGACACCGTCGATGAACCGGTTTCGGACGAGGATAGCAACGCAGGCGAAGGGCAAACGGCGGAAGACGGCGGCGAACAGGCTATCGGAGATTCTGATGTGTCGGGCGAAGATGATCCCGTCACCCCGGACGCCTTCGCCAAGACTGCTGCCGAGTGACCTTCGAGCAGGTCGAGGCCCCTCCAAGAGGTCCGACCACAGGGGTCCGCCAGCAATGGCGGGCCCCTTCTTTTGTCTATGCCTAACGGAGGTCCAAATGCACAGCCCCGCTGCCGAACTGTCTTGTCGCCTTGCCGAGAATGCCGAGGCCGTGTGCCGCCATTACCTTTCAAACGGCAGGAGGCAGGGGCACTACTGGATTGTCGGTGATGTTCAGAATGCCCCTGGGCGGTCCATGTATGTCCGTCTTTCCGGACCTGCAAACGGCAGCGGAGCGGCAGGCAAGTGGACCGATGCGCAATCTGGGCTGCACGGGGATCTGCTGGACATCATCCGCGAAAGCTGCGGCCTGCACGACTTCAAGGATGTTGCCAACGAGGCGCGGCGGTTCTTGAGCCTGCCACCACCGGAGCCGTACTTGCCGGCTGCGGCCCGATTGCGGGCACCGGTGCCCATCGGTTCAACCGAAGCGGCACGACGCTTGTTCGCCATGGGCAGTCCGATCTGCGGCACTCCAGCCGAGTCCTATCTGCGTAGCCGCAGGATCAGTCTGTTCGATCCGGTGCCGAACTTGCGGTTCCATCCAACGTGCTACTATCGGTGCGAGAACGGCGGGCCCGCGCTTCAGCTTCCGGCAATGCTTGCTGCGATCACCGATCTGGATGGTCACCAGACGGGGACACATCGCACCTGGCTGCGACCGGATGGGACTGACAAGGCGGATGTCGAGACACCGAGGCGAGCTATGGGCACGATGCTTGGCCATGGGGTCCGGTTCGGCTCGGTTGATGATATCCTCGTCGCGGGCGAGGGCATCGAAACCGTGCTGTCCTTTCACTCGGCCCTGCCTGCAATGGCCACACTCGCGGGGCTGTCGGCGGCACACCTCGCTGCCATCCAGTTCCCCGAAGGCCTCAGGCGGGTCTATGTTCTGCGAGACCGCGATCCGGCCGGTGCGGCTGCGAGGGACACTCTATGCTCTCGCGCAGAAGACGCCGGGATCGAAGCGCTGACCCTCACCCCGCGGCTAGGTGACTTCAACGATGATCTGCGACGCTACGGCGTGGTCGCCCTGCAAGAGCGTTTGCGGCTTCATCTGCATCCCGAGGACGCTGCACGTTTTCTGGCCGTCAGAGGAGGAACGGCTCGGTAATCGCGGTACCGCTCATCGCATGACCTTTCGTGCTCGTTCCCTGCGGCTCCTTCCTCGCGGACTGGCCGGCGCGCACGGCCTTCTCAGAGGGCAGGGGACCCACAAACGGGACGGCCCGGCAATGGCCGCGCTCCAGTTATTTTCCGCCGCGCCCAGATGGGGCGCTTTGCATCGCGAAACAAAATAGCCGGGCTTGGCCATCAAGGCCCTCGCAAAGGGCTCGGGCTGCCCGCCCCTCCCGCCCGTGGGCGCGTTCCTGCCACGAAGGCCGCGTGTGTCGCGCGGCTCACCCGAGAAAGGAGCCCCGAGATGACCTTAGAGCACGAAAGCGCAGCCGTTGAGCCGCATCATAGTTCTTCACCAACCGACCACGTCCTCACCGAACTCCAGCTTTATGGCTGGCGTCCATATGAGGATGAACCCGATCCCCGCCCGCTGCCTGAGGGCAACCAGGTCGCCGCCGCCGTCACAGATATCGTCGACGCATTGGTTGCCACGCTGGGCGATACCCGACTTGAACCCGAACTCGACGAACTGCTTTGGGGCACGGTCAACCTGTTCCATCGCGCGCTGGCCCGAACCGAGCGGCAACTCGACGACAACGAGCAGGCGCAGCGCCGCCTGCAGCGGGAACAGGACGGTTCCGAGGTGAAGTCCCTCGAACTCGAGCGCCTTTTGGCCGCGGGGCAAAGCATGCTCGAACGCCGCGCAGGACTGGAGCTTTTCCGCGACCTCGCAGCCGAAGGTTTCGAGCATCACCTCGCCAAGCCCTGGCATCCCGGAGCGGCTCGCGCGTCAGCCATCGCAACCTGACTGCGGCGATGATCGACAGCCGGGATTTCCTTGCCGCGCGCCGCCGGGCCGAGGCGCAGCTGCTTCTGCCCGAGGGGCCCAAGGTGGCCCTCACAGGCGGTGCTGACTTCAACGATCACCATCTGATCTGGGCACGCCTCGACCGGGTCCATGCCAAGCACCCGGACATGGTGCTGTTGCATGGCGGCTCGCCCAAGGGCACAGAACTCATTGCCTCACGCTGGGCTGATCACCGAAAGGTGCCGCAGGTCGCCTTTCGCCCCGACTGGGCGAAACATGGCCGCTCAGCCCCGTTCAAGCGCAATGACGCGATGCTGGATGTTCTACCGATTGGTGTCCTGGTCTTCCCCGGCACTGGCATTCAGGAAAACCTCGCTGACAAATCCCGCAAGCTGGGCATCCCAGTCCTGAAACACGAGGGCGGCGCGTAAGCGCCGCCTGAACCCACTGTAGACGTCTCAACTGAAGAACTGCCGCAACGTCCAAAAGCGTCGGTATGATGAGGCTTCGCCGACGCAGCGCAAGCAGTCCAAGTGACCGCTATGTACCGTCCTTTGGCAATTCCGCATGCGTTACAAGACCTTGGAAATTGACCTCCACGACGCGGTTGACCATCCAGTCCTGCGGGGTCTCTGGTGGTGCTTCTTCACTGATCAACGCGAGTGCGGCCTCGATGGACAGGATCTGACGCGCCTTTGAGACCGATGGAATTATGATCAGACCCGGATGCATTTGGTCTGGTTTTCCGCAGAGCTTCCGAAAATCCTTGCCGTTTACAGTGATCAGCGTGTGATCGAACGCGATGCAATAGGCCAACACATCCGTGTCCGTCGCTCCCGACATGTTGATATCGCGCGTGTGACAGGTCGCATGGGCGGTCGTATCGCGAAAATGAACCGCTGCACTTGGAGAGACACATTCGTCGAAGAAAAGGTTCATGCGAGAACTACGCGGCCGCCTCCCAGGGACGGCCAGCCGCCACAGGGCGTCCACGTTCCGGATGGGTGCGCGCGTAGATGTCGGCCGCGACGAAGGCTTCTCGCGGGATTTCGGGGTAGTCCTCCAACAGATCATCGATCGTATCGCCGTCAGCCAGCCGC
>JBARXR010000016.1:0-7537 GCA_049647445.1 Jannaschia sp.
TGCTCATTGAGCACGTATCTCTCGGCGGCACTCAAGATGTCTCGGAAACTAGCCTCGCCGAAGATATTGAGGCGATCAATGCATCAATCAAGAATATATCAGGCCATTGGCCGGGCTTAGTGATCGAGGCGAACGGGTTTGTTGGATCTGATAGAAGCGTGATGCACTAGCACGACGCAACGCAACCAATTATGCCATGGGCCCGCGCGCGTTTGACCAAACGATGGCGAGAAAGCGAAGCGAGGGCACAAGACCACGCTGTGTCTCAGTCGAAACCTGGCGACGCGCGGACTTTCTTTCACCCTACGATGATATCACCCGCTCGACTCCTCCACCCCACCCCTGAGCGCCTTAACTTCCCCGCGCTTCTTCTTCGCCTCCACCCGCTTGCGCTTCTGGTTGGCGGACACCCGCGTCTTCACCCGTCGCTTGGGCACCACCGTCGCCGCCCGGATCAACTCCACCAGCCGGTCGCGCGCGATCTCGCGGTTGCGGGCTTGGGAGCGTTCTTCGGACACCTGAAGCACCACCGCGCCCTCACGGGTCCAGCGTCGTCCCGCCAACCGCCTGAGCCGCGTCTTGACCGGGCCGGGCAGGGACGGCGACCGCTCCGCCTCGAACCGCAACTCGACAGCCGACGACACCTTGTTGACGTTCTGCCCGCCGGGGCCGGACGCGCGGGTGAACTGCTCGGTCAGCTCCCAGTCCTGGATCTCGATCTGCGGGGTCACGGTGAGGGGCATTCTGGGGCCGAAACGTTTTGTACAAAATGTGAAATGGGGGTCCGGGAGTACCCCCATTATGTGAAGAAGGCCGCCTCCAGGTGTGGGGCGGCCTTCCGAAAGGTCAGGAGGTGGCGACGGTTAGACGCATCCACCTCGGGGTTAAACGCCCAAGGGCTGCCTCAGGCACGGACCCCCGAAGTTGTCCCGCTCGCATTCTCCACTATCTTTCTAGACACTGGGTCACCTCCTTTCGTTGATTGCCGATACGTCGGAGGTTGGCACGTATCTGGTATGGGTCAACCCCTTTTATGCTAGGGATTGTGCAAATTTTTGCGTGATGAGGCGGAAGGGCACAAGCGCCAGCAGTGCGATGCCGATCTTCACGCCCCAGTCCGCCAGCGCCAGGCCGACCCAGAGCGGTCCTGCCGCCGTCGCCTCCTGCGCCCAGGACACGTCGCCCCAAGCGATTGGAAACGCAAGGAAACCGGCAAAGGCAAGCGTGAAGAACAGCGCCGTATCGACAACCGACCCGATGATCGAGGAGGTCAGCGGTGCGGCGTACCACACCCGGTCGCGAAGCTGCGAAAAGACCGCCAGATCAATCAGTTGCGCGACAAGAAACGCGGTGCCCGAGGCCAGCGCGATCCGCAGCGTCACAAGCGGCCCGAACGCGCCAATGATCTGCGTCCCGATCAGGGAACAGACCAGCCCGACGCCGAACCCGGCGAACACAACTCTGCGCGCTTTTTGGGCACCCAGCAAACGATTGGTCACATCGGTCACAAGAAAGGCCAGCGGATACGTGAACGCACCCCACGTCAGCCAGCCGTCGGCGACAATAAACTGGACGCCGATGTTGGACGCGACGACGATCAGCCCCATTATGAGGATAGCCAAGATCATGATATCTATACCGTTTTTGACATGGTGGTCGGAGACATGGCCCACCGTCTCGCGATTTGGGCGGGCAGGGGCGCCGTCTAGGCCGAAGTCGTCCAGCGCGCAAGCCCCCCGGTCCCGAACGCCTCCGGCACGGCGTCGCGCCCCTCCAGCATCAGGTCCGCCATCACTTCGGCCACCTTCGGCGCCATCCCGAACCCGATCTTGAAGCCACCGTTCGCGATGAAATGCCCGTCCCGTCCCGGCCAGGGTCCAAGCAGCGGCGCGCGGGACCGCGCCCGCGGCCGAACCCCTGCCCAGCGTTCTAAAACAGACGCTTGCGCCAAGTCCGGCAGGGCGGCCCGCGCCCGGGCAAGAACATCGTCCAACTGCCCGTCCACCGTATCCGCCGCGTCAAACGCCCGCTCCGACGTCGAACCGATGGCCGTTGTCCCATCCGCATGCGGGATGACATGCAGGCCATCGAGGTAGAGTTGCGGCAAGCCACGCCGGTCGAGGTCCAGCAGCGCGGCCTGACCCTTGATGCCGCCGCCGGCCGCACGTCCCCGGTCGTCTGTCATCGCCTCCAACCCGCGCCATCCTGTTGCATGAAGGACCAGGCCTGTCGGGTCTCCGTCCCGAACGATCCGCGCGCCCCGCGCTTCGAGGGCCTTTGCGAGGGCCTCGCAGGCCCGGGCGGGATGAAGGCGCGCGCTCAGGGTGTCTTGTATGACCTTTCCGGTCGGACTGTCCGGGGCCCAGTCGACTGGCGCATCCACGATCTCCCACCGGACGGACGCGGGCCAGAGCGTCGCGGCTGCGCGCGCACGCTCCGTCGCCCGGGCCATGGCGTCGTCGTCCGCGATCGGTTGCAGACGCCCGGTGCGGCCGTATCCCGGGTCGCCTCCGCCCTCGCGGGCGACCTCTGACCACCAATCCTGCGCCATCAGCAGGCTGTCGAGCTGAAACGCCGTCTTGTCGTTCCAGTGCTCGGGCACATGCGGAGCCAGGGCACCGACCAAGCCGCCCGATGCCCCGGCCCCAGTGCCATGGGGGTCGATGACCCGGACCCGGGCCCCGCGTCGGACCAGGGCCCATGCGCAGGACAGGCCGAAAATCCCGGCTCCGAAAACGGTTGCGTCGATTGCCAATTCCCCGGCCCTCCGCCATCAGTCGCCCATGGGCATAGGGCAGGACATCCCCGACGAAAAGCAGGCACCGGTGCTGTCGTGGTCCGGCGCCGTGCCGGTGGCCGATGCGTTCGACGATCCGTATTTCTCGGTCTCCGGGGGACTGGCAGAGGCAGAGCATGTGTTCCTGCGCGGCAACGACCTGCCCACGCGCCTGACGGACGGGTTTCAGATCGCGGAACTGGGCTTTGGGACCGGGTTGAACGCATTGGCTGTGGCGCAGGCATGGACCGGTCCGGGTCGCATCCGGTTCGCGTCCTTCGAGGCCTTCCCGATGGACCTTGCTGATATGGCGCGGGCCCTGTCCGCGTTTCCGAAAATCGCCCGGTTCGCAGATGAGTTGCTGCGGCAATGGCCCGCGTCGCGGATCCGCATCGGCGCGGTCGACCTGACGGTGATCCGGGGCGATGCGCGACGGACGCTGCCGGAGTGGGAGGGCATGGCGGACGCCTGGTTTCTCGACGGCTTTTCGCCTGCGCGGAACCCCGAGCTCTGGGGCGATGTCCTGATGGAGGCTGTCGCGCGCCACACGGCACCCGGGGGTACCTTCGCCACCTATACCGCCGCGGGCCACGTCCGCCGTGCCCTCGATGCCGCGGGTTTCGCGGTCGAACGCGTCCCAGGATACGCCCGCAAACGGCACATGACGAAGGGAGTCTTGCGGTGACCGGAGACCGATTGGGCATCGCGCTGATGGTGGCGACAACATTCGTCTTTGCCATGCAGGACGGCATCTCGCGCCATCTTGCCGCCGAATACAATGTCATGATGGTCGTGATGATCCGCTATTGGTTCTTCGCCGCGTTCGTCACTGCCGTCGCGCAGCGCAGGGCCGGGGGCCTGCGCGCAGCCGCCGCCACCACGCAGCCGATGTTGCAGGCGTTCCGCGGACTTCTGCTGGCGGTCGAGATCTGTGTCATGGTGCTGGCGTTCGTCGCACTGGGCCTCGTGGAAAGCCACGCGATCTTCGCCGCCTATCCGCTGCTTGTCGCGGCGCTCTCGGGTCCGGTTCTCGGCGAGACGGTCGGGTGGCGCCGCTGGACGGCCATCGCCATCGGTTTCGTCGGCGTGCTGATCATCCTGCAACCCGGTGTCACGGTGTTTTCACCGGCCGCCCTGATCCCGCTGACCGCTGCCCTGATGTTCGCGCTCTACGGGCTGCTGACCCGATATGCTTCGCGCAAGGACAACACGGCGACCAGTTTCTTCTGGACGGGGACGGTGGGTGCCGTGGCAATGACCGTGATCGGTATCTGGTTCTGGGAGCCGATGACGCCGACTGACTGGGTCTGGATGCTGGTGCTCTGCATCACGGGGGCCCTTGGCCACTGGCTGCTGATCCGGGTCTACGAGGTGGCGGAGGCCAGCGTGGTTCAGCCGTTCGCCTATCTTCAACTGGTCTTCGCCTCCAGCATCGGCCTCCTGGTGTTCGGTGAGACGGTGCGTCCGAACGTCGTGCTGGGGGCGGGGATCGTCATCGCGGCCGGCCTGTTCACCCTTTGGCGGGCACGCAAGACGGCGTCCTAGCCGCCGTCTCCGTGCAGGCTGCCATAGCCGTCGCGCAACCACAGACCGAGCGATACCTCGCCCGCGTCACCGGACAGGCGGGCGCGATACGGCAACAGGCTTTCGCTGACGCGCATGATATAGTTGCGGGTCTCGCTGAAGGGCACATCCTCGATCCAGTCGATGACGTCGACGTCCGCCGACGACGGATCTCCGAACTGCTGGGACCAGGTCCGGGCACGGGATGGCCCCGCGTTGTAGGCGGCGGGTACAAGGATCGGCGAGGTGCCGAACTCATTCTCCAGCTCCGCCAGATAAGCGGTCCCGAGACGCGCATTATAAAGCGGGTCCGCCGTCAACCGGGCCTGTGCATATTCCTCGCCGACACGGCGCGACATCTCGGCCGCAGTGCCGGGCATCAGTTGCATGAGCCCGCGCGCGCCCGCGCCCGAGACGACAACCGGGTTGAACTCACTCTCTCGACGGGCAATCGAGAGGGCAAGCTCCGGCAGGACCGGGCTGTCCAGCGTGGCAAGGTCGGTGACGGGAAAATAGCCCTTGTGCAATTCGTATCCGTCCTGCGCCGCGCGCTTGGCGACCGAAAGGGCGATGTAGGGCTCCTCCAGATCGAGGGCCACGTCGATCAGCGTGCCGATCTGGTCGCGGGGCAGGGTCTCCGCGAGGTGTGAGAAGAAGCGCGCCGCGAGGGTACGCTCTCCGATCTCCTGCAAGGCCAGCGCCGCCTGGAAGACGCTGCTTCGCGGCAGAGCGGTCTGGGCGAGGGCGGGAAAAGCCTCGGTTCCGGCCAAGAGCGGATCGGCGGGGAGGCCGCCCCGTTCCGCGGCAAGCTGTCCGTAGAACGACGTCTGCCAGCGCCCGCCCTCCGCATAGGCCGCCTGCGCGCCTGCCGTGTCGCCCACGGCTTCCAGAGCCCGGCCAAGCCAGTACCCGGCTCGTCCCTTGGAGATCGGCGAGGCGACAGTCCCATCGAACCGTCGGAAATGTTCGGCGGCGACCTGCGGCTGATCCAGCCAGCGCAGGGCGATGTATCCGGCCAGCCATTCAAGCGACGCGACATCCTCTCCGCCCGGTGGCAGATGATGGCGGGCGGCCACGCGATAGGCATCCTCGGGACGCCGATCCTGCATCAGGACGCGTGCCAGCCGTTCGCGGTGCGCGGCCCAGGCGGCAGGATTGCCCAGCGTGTCGGCGCTTTCGTCATAGGCGAACAGAAGCTCCAGCGCCTCGTCCCTGCGATCCCTGTCGAGGCGCCAGCGAAACCGCTCATAGGCAAGGCCCTGATGTTCGCGCCAGTCTTCCGGCACCGACGCGATCAGGGCATCGACCCCGGCCTGTCCGTTGCGCAGCGCGATCCGCGCGCGGGCAAGCGCCGTCTCCGGGCCGTCCGGGACCAGCGGCAGGACACGTTCGGCGGACGCGATCTCGCCGGCCCAGGCAAGTGCGTCCAGGCGCGCCGGATGGTAGGGGCCGAGAAGATCGCCGAACAGTTCGATGAAACCCGCATGGCTCGACGCAGGCATCGGTTCCGTCAGCCAGAAGTCGATCACGGCGCCTTCCGCCTCGACCTGACGGTCGGTGGCGCGCAGGGCAATTGCCTGCATCAGGACACCGCGCGACGTCTGCGGCCCCGCGTCGCCGAAAAACGACAGCAGGCGCAGGGGACCGGTGGTCGCGGGAATCGCGCTTTCGACCCGTTCCCGAAGATAGGGCAGCCCCGGCCAGTCGGCGTTGCGGTCGAGGAAGGCTTCCGCCTCGGGGAAGGTGCCTTCACGTCCGCGCAGGATATGCCAGAGCACGATGTCCGCGACGGCTGGATTGTCGATCCTGGCCATCGCGTCGCGCGCGGCCTCCGGCTCACCCGCACGCCACTGCGCAAGGGCCACCTCGAGGTTCGGATCGGCGCGCAGCGCTCCGGACCACATCAGGATCGTCGCCATCGCAAGGATACGTATTATCACGGTCTCGGTTCCAATCCCTGCCTGCCATTCCCGTGCATGATCCCGGGTTCACCACTCTTCATGCGCACCGCCTTGCCGCCGCGCGGGGCGGCGGGTAGGTTCCGGGCGGTTTCCCGGCTCTATCTAAGGAGGATGCGTCGATGTTCAAAGGCTCCATGGTTGCCCTGGTGACGCCCTTCAAGGCCGGCGAAGTCGACTTCGACGCTCTCGACGCCCTCGTGGACTGGCAGATCGACGAAGGGACGCAAGGTCTGGTTCCGGTCGGAACCACCGGTGAGTCGCCGACGCTGAGCCATGCCGAACATGATGCGGTCGTGTCGTCGGTCGTCAAGCGGGCGGCCGGACGCGTTCCCGTGATCGCAGGCGCCGGGTCGAACAACACCTCCGAGGCGCGCCGTCTCGTCGAGCACGCCAAGGAGGCCGGGGCCGACGCGGCGCTTGTGGTGACGCCCTACTACAACAAGCCCACGCAGGAGGGACTGATCGCCCACTTCAAGGCAATGGATGCCGTCGGTCTGCCGATCATGATCTACAATATTCCGGGCCGGTCGGTTGTCGACATGTCGCCCGCCACCATGGGCGAGCTTGCCAGATTGCCCAACATCGTGGGCGTCAAGGACGCGACCGGCGACCTGGCCCGTGTCAGCGCGCAGCGCCTGACCTGCGGCAAGGGTTTCATCCAGCTTTCGGGCGAGGACGGCACCGCCCACGGCTTCAACGCACAGGGCGGCGTCGGCTGCATCTCGGTCACCTGCAACGTTGCGCCGCGCCTGCTGGGCCAGATGCAGACGGCGACGCTGGCGGGCGACTATGCGACCGCTCTCGACATTCAGGACCGGCTCATGCCGTTGCACCATGCCATTTTCGCGGAGCCAGGGCTGGTTGGTGCGAAATACGCGCTCTCGTTGCTGGGACGCTGTTCGGAGGAGGTGCGCCTGCCCTTGGTGGGTGCAACAGAAGGCGGCAGGGCGCGGATCGCGGATGCGATGAGGTTTGCGGGCATCCTGAATTGAGCGGGCTGCCCAAGGGCCTGATCCCGGTCCTGTCGGGAGCGAACTTCGTCATCGGGATGGGCGCGTTCCTCGTGATCGGCGCGCTTGGACCGCTGGCGCGCGATCTGGAGCTTTCGCCGGCCCGAGCGGGTTGGGTGATGACGTCGTATGCGCTGGCCTATGCGGTTCTCTCGCCGCTTCTGGTGTCGGCGACCGGCGGCCTCGGGCGACGGCGCGTGATGGCGCTGGGGATGGCAGTCTTCGCG
>JBARXR010000017.1:0-29349 GCA_049647445.1 Jannaschia sp.
GGCGTCGAGCGTGGAGGGCCTGGTCTCGGCCATCTCGATCAGGGTGCGGTCGGTGAAGACGACATAGGCGGGCACACCCTGCGCCTCCGCCAGCGCACGGCGCCTGGCTTTCAGCGCCGACAGGAGCGGGGCGTCCTCGTCAGAGACCAGCTGCTTGACGGTGGGCCGACGCTCCGCCTTCGTCACGGAGTCGCGGCGCAGGGTCACGCTGGTCTCGCCGCGCAAGACGGGCCGCGCGGCGTCCATGAACCGCAAGGCGCCGTGGCGGTCCGGATCGGGGCGCACGAGGTCCTGCCCCATGATCTGCCGGAAGATCGCCTGCCATTGGTGCTTGGGCGTGGCGCGGCCCACGCCCCAGGTCGGCAGGCTGTCGTGGCCGAAGCGCGCCGTCTTGTCGGTGGCGGTCCCCGTCAGCACGTCGATCAGGTGGCCGATGCCGAACCGCTCCTCGGTGCGCAGCATCGCCGACAGGGCCATCCGCACCTCGGTCGTGGCATCCCAGAGGTCCGGTGGTTTCGAGCACAGGTCGCAGTTGCCGCAGGGCTGGGTCGTTTCGCCGAAATACCCCAGCAGGGTCACCCTGCGGCAGACTTGCGCCTCTGCCAGACCCAGCAGCGTGTTCAGGCGTCCGTGGTCGGCGTGGCGCATCTCGGGCGGTGCGTTGCCCTCGTCGATCTGGGTCCGGCGGAAACGGATGTCGTCGGCCCCGAACAGGGTCAGCGTGTCGGCTGGCGCGCCGTCCCGGCCCGCGCGGCCGATCTCCTGATAGTAGCTTTCGATGGATTTCGGCAGGTCCGCGTGGGCGACCCAGCGGATATCGGGCTTGTCGATCCCCATGCCGAAGGCGACCGTCGCCACGACGATCAGGCCGTCCTCCTGCTGAAAGCGCCGCTCGACGATCCGGCGGTCGTCGGCGTCCATCCCGGCGTGGTAATGGCAGGCAAGGTGACCGTTATCGTTCAGGGCGCGGGCGATCCCCTCCGTCTTGGACCGCGTGCCGCAGTAGACGATGCCCGACTGGCCCTTGCGCGCGGCGGCAAACGACAGGATCTGCGTGCGCGGGTTGTTCTTCGGCTCGAACGCAAGGGTGATGTTGGGGCGATCGAACCCGTGCAGGAAGAGGTCGGGCGGGGACGTGAACAGGCGCCTGACGATCTCGTCGCGCGTCTCGGCGTCCGCGGTGGCGGTGAACGCCGCAAGGGGCACGCCGAGGGTTTCCCGCAAGGCCCCGATGCGCAGGTAATCGGGCCGGAAATCATGCCCCCACTGGCTGACGCAATGGGCCTCATCCACGGCGATGAGGGTGGTATTGGCGCGTTTGAGCATCCGTTCCGTTGCCGTGGACGCGAGACGTTCGGGCGCGATGTAGAGCAGTTTCAGGCAACCTGCCTCGATGGCCTGCCAGACCTCCTCCGTCTCTTCCTCGGTGTTGCCGGAGGTCAGCGCCCCGGCCTCAACCCCGGCTGCCGTCAGCGCGCGCACCTGATCGCGCATCAGGGCGATCAGCGGCGATATGACGACCGTCAGACCGTCGCGGCAGAGCGCCGGAAGCTGGAAGCAAAGCGATTTGCCGCCGCCGGTGGGCATGATCGCCAGAACGTCGCGGCCCCTGAGCACAGCGTCCACGATCTCTTCCTGACCGGGTCGAAAGGCATCGAAGCCGAAGACCCGTGACAGAAGATCGGTCGGTGTGCTCATGTCCTTCATCGCCCTCGAGTCCCATAGGCGGAATCCGGAAACAAGACCTCTCTCATCTTCTACATGAGAATAAGTCGCACGGTTTCCCCTAACGCCCTTCCAGATATGCCGTTAGACAGGACATCCACCACAACCAATGGGGGAAGATCCCATGAAGATCATCCACGCGACCCTGACAGCCCTCGTCCTTGCGGCGCCTGCGAGCGCACAGGAGGTGACGCTGCGGTTCCAGCATTTCGTCAACCCGGCCTCGGCCAATCCGACGCACTTCATGCAGCCCTGGGCGGATGCCATCGAAGAGCAATCGGATGGCCGCATAAAGGTGGAGCTTTACCCCTTCATGCAATTGGGCGGATCGGCGACGAACATGTACGACCTGATCGCCGATGGCGCGGTCGACGGCGGCTGGGTGATCCCGGGCTATCAGCCCGGTCGGTTCCCCGAAGCCGAGGCGCTGGAATTGCCGTTCATGACGTCGAAATCGGCGGAAGAGGCGTCGCGCGCAGCCTGGGATTTCACGCAAGCGCATCTGATGGACGACTTCGGGGACGTTCACCTGATCGCCGCGCACATGCACGGGCGCGGTCTGGTCCACCTCAAGGGCGACGCGCCCGGAACCGTGGCAGATTTCGCGGGTCTCGATCTGCGCGGCCCGTCGCGGGCGGCGACGTTGCTGTTGCGCAAGCTGGGGGCGAACCCGGTGGGAATGCCGGTCCCGGCCTTTCCGGAGGCGCTGGCGAAGGGTGTGCTCGACGGCGGCGTGATCACCTGGGAGCAGGCGCCATCGCTCAAGCTCGACGAATTGACCGACAGCCATACCGACGTGGCCGGGGACCGGTCGCTGTACAACCTCTACTTTCTCTGGGCGATGAACAAGGATGTCTACGCGGGGCTGCCCGATGATCTCAGGGCGGTGATTGATGCCAATTCGGGGGCGATGGCGTCGGCCTGGGCCGGCCGCGCCCATGACATCGGTGATGCGGAGGGCCGGGAGATCATCGTCGCGTCCGGCAATCAGATCGCGGAACTGTCGCCGCAGGTCACGGCGGAAATCGTGGCCCTGGGCGAGGAGGTGACCCTCGAATGGATCGCGGAAATGGACGAACGCGGTCTTGATGGCCTTGCGCTGGTGCGCGATGCGCGGGCGGCCGTGGACGCGCACAGCGGCGGCTGACGACGCGCCGGGTGAATGGCGGGTGCGATGGGTCGACCCCTCGCGCTCCCCGAGGTATTTGCGGTCAGAAGAAGATGGCTCCGGGCGCGCGGGCCAGGGTGACCAACGTGTCGCCATACCTGCGCTGGTCGACCTGGGTGAGGCCATCGAGGAGCGGGGGCCTGCCGTCCTCCCAGACGATCAGCGCATCGGGTGCAATCCAACCGGTCGCGGTCAGCGCGGCGATCGCCCGTTCGCCGAGGCCCTGCGCATAGGGCGGGTCGAGAAAGATCAGCTCGTGGGGCGTGCCGGGGGCGGGTTTGCGCGCGTCCCGGGCGTGAATCCGTGCCGGGGCGTCGAGAAGCGCGATGTTCTCGCGCAGGAGTGCCAGCGCCGTGCGACCCTGTTCGATGAAGGTAACGGACGCGGCCCCGCGGCTGACGGCCTCCAGCCCGAGGGCCCCGGTGCCGGCGAAGACGTCGAGGACGCGGGCGTCCGTGAGCACGTCGCCGTGGCCGCCATTCACGATCAGGTTGAAGATGCTTTCGCGCACCCGGTCGGTCGTCGGCCGCAAATGCGCGGCGGCATCGCCGGTCCCTACGGACGCCAGTCGTCGGCCCCGCCACTTGCCGCCGATGATCCTCACATCAGACTCATGATCGGGACCGAGGGATCGGCGACGGCGACCGGATCGGGCGAGCGTCCCGCTTCGATCAGGCGCTTGCCGACCATATAGGCGCGCGGGTCGTTCATGGCGTCCACCGACAAGAGGGTATCGCCCGCGAAATACCAGTGCGACCGGCTGTCTGCATCGCGGACGACGACCCGGTCGAAGCCGACGTTCAGGCCCGCGATCTGAAGTTTCACGTCGTATTGGTCGGACCAGAACCATGGTTTGGCGACGTAGGCTTCATTGGCACCAAGGATATTGCGCGCGACAACCTGCGCCTGGTCGATGGCGTGGGGCACGGATTCAAGGCGGACGCGCCTGCCGCGATAGGGAAAGGAGCAGCAGTCGCCCGCTGCCCAGATGTCCGAGGCGTCGGTGCGTCCAAAGGCATCCACCGCGATGCCGTTGTCGCAGGTTACGTCGCAGTCCACCGCCAATGCGGTGTTGGGCGTCACGCCGATGCCGACCACGGCAACGTCCGCGTCGATGCGGGTGCCGTCGGCCAGCACGGCGCCGGTAATCGTATCGCCTCCGTCGCCGGTCAGGTGGTCCAACCGGCTGCCGAGGCGAATGTCCACGCCTTCCGCCCGGTGGCGGGCGGCGAACCAGGCAGCGGTCTGCGCGCAGGACACACGGGCCAGCAGGCGGTCCGCTGCCTCCAGGAGAACCACCTCCATCTCGCGTTTGCGGGCGACCGCCGCGGCTTCCAATCCGATGTAGCCGCCGCCGACGACCAGAAGGCGAGCACCGGGGACGAAGGCGGGCTCCATCGCGTCGATACCGGCAAGTGTGCGGACGCTGAAAACACCGCCCAGATCGCCGCCGAGGTCGGCGCGCAGGCGCCGGGGCGTGGACCCGGTGGCGAAGATCAACGCGTCCCAGCTTTCCGTCCCCGCCCCATGGCCCAGGGTGCGAGTCCGCGGGTTGACGTCGTCGATCCGGGTGCCGAGGCGCAGTTCGATCGCATGGTCGTCATAGAAGGACCGGGGCCGCAGGTGCAGCCGGTCGCGCGTCATCTCGCCCAAAAGATACGATTTGGAGAGCGGCGGCCGCTGATACGGGATTTCGGTCTCGTCGCCCCACAGGGTGATGCGACCGTCGAAGCCTTCCTTTCGAAGGGTTTCGACAGCTGTCGCACCGGCCTGCCCCGCGCCGATGACGGCGATATGCTCCATGGATGCGGCCTCACTGGTCCCTTGTCCTCGGGACAGCTATATCCCCGGATGTGAAACTTCAAACGCGAGGACCGCAACATGGCAATTTCCCAGGGCGACGCACTGCCCGACGCCCATCTGATCCGAATTGGCGACAGCGGCCCGGAGAAGGTCTCCCTTGCCGATATCGGCAAAGGCAAGACCATCGCCGTGTTCGCCGTGCCGGGCGCCTATACGCCAACCTGCTCGTCGGCCCATGTGCCGAGCTTTATCCGCACCAAGGATGGCTTTGCCGCCAAGGGCGTGGACACGATCGTCTGCGTTTCGGTCAACGATCCGTTCGTGATGAAGGCCTGGGGCGAAGCGACCGGGGCGACGGCGGCGGGACTTCACATGCTGGCCGATGCCGATGGCGCGTTCACGAAGGCGATCGGCATGGATTTCACCGCGCCGCCCGCCGGACTGATCGGACGTTCGAGGCGGTATGCGATGCTGGTGGAGGACGGTGTGGTCAAGGTGATGCACGTCGAGGAAGCGCCGGGTGTGTGCGAAGTCTCTGCGGGGGAGTCGCTGCTGGCCGAGGCGTGATGCAAGGGCGGGTCGGGGCGCTGCCCCCGCCCGTACCGACCATCCGAAGCCTTCGCGGGCACGGGAGACGATTGGCCATGCTGCCTGATCTGGCGCTTTCGGTGCGGCAACCCTGGGCCTGGGCCATCATCCACGGTGGCAAGGACATCGAGAATCGATCTGAATACTCTGTCCGGGTCGGCGAGATGACGACCGGGCGTATCGCCATCCATGCCGCGACCGGCATGACCCGGAAGGAATATGATTGGGCTGTCTGGCGCATGGCACAAGACGGGGTGACCGTTCCGCCGCCCGACAGTCTGGTACGGTCTGCGATCGTCGGGGCCGTGACGGTGACCGATTTCATTCGGGCAAGCGACAGCCCGTGGTTCGGGGGGCCTGTCGGCTTGCTCCTGCGGGATCCGCTGGCGTGCGACCCCATAGCCGCCAAAGGCGCACGTGGCTATTTCGCGTGGACGCCGGGAGGGATCGTAGCGGCCCCGGCACCATGGATGAAACGGTGGGGTGGAAGCGACGGCGGCCTGTTCGAGACGCTGCCTGCGGCATTCGACAGCCCGCCCGTCAAGCCCTTCGGGTCCCGTCAGCCCCGTCGCGTGGACAGGTAGAGGCTGGTTTCTGAACGGGATACGCCGTCGATCAGGCGGATCCGGTTGAGGGTGGCGTCCAGCGCTTCCAGCGTGTCGGCCCCGAGTTCTGCGATCAGGTCCCAACGGCCATTGGTGGAATGGACGGCCCTGACTTCGGGCATTGCCGCAAGGGTTCGGGCCACGCGGGAGGCCCCTTTCCCCTCGATCTCGACCATCAGGATCCCGCGTACCGGACGCTCGCCAAGGTCGCCCCGCAGGACAACGCGATATCCGATGATCTCGCCTGCTGCGGTCAACCGTTCGATCCGGGCCCGGACGGTGGCGCGGGTTACGTTCAGCGCGGCGGCAAGGGCCGAGACGCTGGCCCGCCCGTCCGTGCTGAGCGCCACGAGAAGACGGCGGTCAAGATCGTCCATATCGGTCGTGTCCAATGCGCATTTTGACAAGCTGCTTGCCCGAAATGAGCACTTATGTCGCTACACCTTGCCAGTCCAGTTGTGTTGACTGCGCATGTCCACCCCGAAGGAGAAGTCATGTCCAGAACCGTCACCCTGATCGGTGCGCCGATCCAGACCGGCGCGTGGCGTCGCGGATGCCTCATGGGGCCCGATGCCTTGCGCACGGCCGGACTTGGCCTTGCCCTGACCGAATTGGGTCACAGCGTCACCGATGCGGGCAACCTCCACCCGCTGGCGCTGGACGTGCCGCCGACCGGAAATCCGGCGATCCGCGACCTGGACCTGTGCGCAGGTTGGGTCGCTGCCCTGCAGGAGGCGGCAAGCGGCGTTGCACAGGATGTCGTTCCGATCTTCATGGGCGGCGATCACCTGATGGCGGCGGGCACCGTTCCGGCGATGGCGGCGCGGGCGACGGCGTCGGGCAAGAAGCTGTTCGTGCTGTGGCTCGACGCGCATTCCGATATTCACGACTTCGCCAGCACGGAGTCCGGCAATCTGCATGGCACGCCGGTCGCCTATTTCACCGGACTGGCCGATTTCACACCGCAGTTTCCGCCCCTCACGACCATCGTCGAACCAGAGAATATCTGCATGATCGGCCTCAGGTCCGTCGACCCGCACGAAAAACGCGTCCTGGCCGGAACGGATATCCACGTCGCCGACATGCGCACCATCGACGAGACGGGCATCGCCGCGCCCCTTCGCGCGTTTCTGGATCGGGTCGAGGCGGCGGACGGACACCTGCATGTCAGCTTCGACGTGGATTTTCTGGAGCCCGACATCGCTCCGGCGGTCGGCACCACGGTGCCCGGCGGCGCCACTTTCCGTGAGGCGCATCTGGTGATGGAGTACCTGCACGACAGCGACCGTGTGACCTCGATGGACATCGCCGAGCTCAATCCGTTCATGGACGACCGGGGCAAGACGGCGCGGCTGATGGTGGACTTCGTCGCTTCGCTGTTCGGCAAGTCGGTTCTCGATCGCCCGACGAGGAGCCGTTGGACGTGACCGCACTGAACCCCTCCAAGCTGGCCATGGTCCCGTTCGTGTCTGTCGCGGACATGATGAAAATCGTCAACGAGGCGGGCGTGGCCCAGACGATCGCGGCCATCGCCGACCGGATCGAGGCCGATTTCCTGCGTTGGGAAGACTTCGACAAGGTCGCGCGCCTGCCGTCCCATTCCGAAGAAGGCGTGATCGAATTGATGCCGACATCGGACGGGGAATATTACGGCTTCAAATACGTCAACGGACACCCAGCCAACATGGCGAAAGGGTTCCAGACGGTCACGGCTTTCGGTGTGCTGGCGCGTGTCGACAATGGATATCCGGTGATGTTCTGCGAGATGACCGTGTTGACCGCCTTGCGCACCGCGGCAATGTCGGTCGTGGCGGCGCGGCATCTCGCTCCGACGGATGCGCGCGTGATGGCGATGATCGGCAATGGCGCGCAATGCGAGTTCCAGGCTTTGGGGTTCCATCACTGTCTCGGGGTAGAGGAAGTGCGTCTCTACGATATCGACCCGGCGGCGACCGCGAAGGCCGCGCGAAATCTCGCGACCACCGGCCTGCGCGTCATGTCCTGCACCTCGGCGGAGGACGCGATTGCCGGGGCGCAGATCATCACCACCTGCACCGCAGACAAGAAGCAGGCAACGATCCTGACCGACAACATGGTGGGTGCCGGTGTTCACCTGAACGCCATAGGCGGCGATTGTCCGGGCAAGACGGAGTTGCACCGCGACATCCTGATGCGGTCCGACATATTCGTCGAATATCCTCCGCAGACGCGGGAAGAGGGCGAGATCCAGCAGCTGTCGCCGGATCACCCGGTCACCGAACTGTGGCGGGTGATCGACGGTCAGGTCAGTGGCCGAACCTCGGCGGATCAGATTACCCTCTTCGACAGCGTGGGCTTTGCGACCGAGGACTTCAGCGCCCTGCGGCACATCCATGACGAAATGCAGCGGACGGGTCATTTCGTCGATCTCGACCTCCTCGCCGATCCCGACGATCCGCGCGACCTGTTCGGAATGGTCGCGCGCGCGGCGGGCTGAGCGCGTCCAGCCGAATTGCACGCGGACCCGAATCGGCAGATTAGGCGTTCTGCCCGTGACCGGAGAATGGAGCGTCCGATGACCGACCCGAAACCCGAACGCAAAAGGGCGCCGGGCCCCGACATCTGCATCATCCTGAACCCCGGATCCGGAAAATCGAAGCGTGAAAGCCGCCGGCAGATCGAGGCCGCCGTTGCCCGCCATCCCGGCCGGTTCGAGATGCGCGTTCTGCGCAAGGGGCAGGACATCGCCGATGTCGCCCGGGGCGCGGTGTCGGATGGCTTTGCCGTCCTGGTTGCGGCGGGTGGCGACGGTACGATCGGCGCCGTGGCGGAAGTCGTGCAGGAAGCGGGCCTGACGCTTGGCCTTCTGTCGATGGGGACCTTCAACTTCTTCGCCCGCGGTCTGGACCTGCCGGAGGACATCGAGGCGGCGACCGACCTGATCGTGCGCGGCAGCACCCGGAAGATATTCGTGGGAGAGGTGAATGGACGCATGTTTCTCAACAACGCCAGTATCGGTCTCTACCCGGCGATCCTTGCGCAGCGGGAGGGGATCTACAAACGCTGGGGGCGGTCCCGAATGGCGGCGCACTGGTCGGTCCTGCGCACGTTCATGCGCTTCCATAGGCCCCTCAGTCTGACCGTGGTCGTGGATGGCAGGCCGATCCGGCGTCAGACGCCCATCGTCTTCGTCGCCCGCAGCGCCTTTCAGCTGGAGTTCTTCGATGTCGACGGTGTTGCAGATGTCGAAGCCGGAAAATTCGGGTTGTTCATCGCGCCCGACAAGGGGCGGCTCTCGCTGATCCTGTTCGCACTCCGCCTTGCGTGGAAGTCCACATCATCAGGGCGGGATTTCGATTATATGGCGGGCAGCAGCATCGACATCGAGACGCGTAGCAAGCGCCGCCTGATCGCGCGGGACGGCGAACGGGAAAAGATGAGATCGCCGTTCGTGTTCCGGATGCGACCGGACCCGCTGATCGTGATCGCGCCAGAGGCCAACTGATGCGCCGGATCGTTCACCTCTCCGACCTGCATTTCGGCCGGGACCGGCCAGAACTCATGCGACCGCTGATCGAGACGATCAATCGACTGGCGCCCGACCTGGTGGCAATATCCGGCGACTTCACGCAACGGGCCCGTCTGGGACAGTACCGCGCAGCACGTGCGTTCCTGTCGTTGATCGACGTGCCGTGGATCGCCGTTCCCGGTAACCATGATACGCCGCTCGACAACCTTTTTGTCCGGCTGCTTACCCCGTGGACCCGCTACCGCCGCTATATCTCGGAGGATCTGGAGCCGACCTGGCGCGACGACGAGGTGACGGTGATCGGCATCAATACGGTCAATACCTGGGCCTGGCAGCGCGGTCGGATTGGGCAGGGCACGCTGCGACGCGTGTGCGACGCGGTCGCGGGCAACGTGCAGGCGCAAACGCATGTCGCCATGATGCACCATCCGCTGGAACATGCGCCAGGTGTCGACAAGCGCCTCATGAAGGGTGCCCGCAGGGCCCTTGGAAAGCTGGCCGATTGCGGGGTCGATGTCGTGCTGTCGGGTCATCTGCACACGTGGCACGTCGATCCCTTCACGGACCATCAGGGCGTGCTTTTCGTTCAGGCCGGCACGGGTCTGTCGACCCGGCAGCGCGGCGAACCGAACGACTTTAACCTGCTGGTCCTCGATGGCACGCGTGCCGAGATAGAGCAGTGGACGGCCGACGCGCTCGGATCGGACTTCGCCCCGGCGAGGCGCGCCCGGTTCGAAAAGTTCGCCGACGGCTGGGTGCGTGCCGTCGACTGACGCGACAAGACCCGGAGCCGTCAGTCGTCCCTGACGATATGTACCGTGCGATTGGGGAAGGGGATTTCCACGCCCGCCGCATCCAGCGCGATTTTCACATCCCGGTTCATGTCTTTCCAGAACGCGAAGAAGTCGGTCCGCTTGACCCAGGCCCGCACAAGGAAATCGACCGAGGACGCGCCCAGCGCATCGACCTTCACGGTCGGTTCCGGGTCGCCCAGAAACCGGGGATCGGCGATGATCGTGTCGCGGATGACCTGTTCGACAAGGTGAAGATCGGCCCCGTAGCCGACGCCGAACGTCCATTCGGCCTGCCGCGTGTCGTAGGCGGAGAAATTGGTGATCGTGTTGCCCCAGACTTCCGAATTCGGGATGATGATCTGGACGTTTCCGATGCTGGCGAGCTCCGTGAAGTTCAGATTGATCGATTTCACGGTCCCGCTCTCGCCGTTTATGGTCACGAAATCACCCAGCTTTATGGGGCGGAAAAAAATCAGCATGACGCCCGCGGCCACGTTCGACAGCGTGCCCTGCAACGCCAGGCCGATCGCAAGGCCGGCCGCACCGATGACGGCGACAAGGGAGGTCGTCTGAATGCCGAAGGTGTTCAGGACGATCAGGAACGACAGGCCGATGACGACGTATCGCACGATGTTGGCCAGAAAATCGAACAGGGTCGAATCGAGCCGCGCATGCTTGTCCCCGACGTTCTTGATCCGACGGCTGACCCATCCGGAGATGATGAAGCCGATGAAAAGAACGACGATCGCGCCGAGGATATCGCCCAGCAACGCTGCCAGGAATTCGAAGGAAATGAAGTCGCCGAGCGTGCGCCCGGCATAGATCTCTGTCGAAAGAAGTTCGTTCATGGGAAATCAGATCACTTCGTTTATGGCTTGGGCGAGGGCGGTGTCCTTGTCGGTGAGGCCACCGGCGTCATGGGTCGTAAGGCGGATGTCCACCTTGTTCCAGACGTTGGACCATTCGGGGTGATGATCGATCTTCTCGGCCAGAAGCGCGACGCGCGACATGAAGGCCCATGCCTCCGAGAAGGTCCCGAATTTGAAGGATCGCTCGATCCCGCCGTCTTTTTCCGTCCAGTGTTCGGGGGTCATTGCTGTTCCTCCACGGTGTTGCGTTTGAAGGGGCCATAAGAGGTCAGGACCTCGATGTCTTCCTCTATCGCCTCGGCTTCGGCTTGCAGAAACTGTGCGACGGCGCGGCGAAACCCCTCGTCGGGGATATGGTGCAGGCTGTGGCAGGTGACGGGCAGATAGCCGCGGGCCAGCTTGTGCTCGCCCTGCGCCCCCGCCTCGACGCGGCTGAGGCCGTTGGCGATGGCATAGTCGACGGCGCGGTAATAGCACAACTCGAAGTGCATCGAGGGATGGTGCTCCGTACAGCCCCAATATCGACCATAGAGCACGTCGCGCCCGATGAAATTCAGCGCCCCCGCCACCGGCATTCCATCGCGCTCCGCCAGGACCAGCAGCACGTCGTCGCGCATGGTTTCCTGCACCAGATCGAAGAATCCGCGCATCAGGTAGGGGCTGCCCCATTTGCGCCTGCCGGTGTCCTGATAGAACCGCCAGAAGGCATCCCAGTGGTGCGGTTGCAGCGAGTCGCCGGTATAGGCATTGATCTCGCCGCCGAAGGCCAGCGCCTCGGCGCGCTCCTTGCGGATGTTCTTGCGTTTGCGGGAACTGAGGGCGCCGAGGAAATCGTCGAAGGTGCCGTAGGCGTTGTTGAACCAGTGAAACTGCTGGCTTGAGCGTTCCATCAATCCGAGAGTTGCGCCGGCGGCCCGCTCGGCCTCGGTGCAGAAGGTGACATGCAGGGATGACAGCCCGTTATCTGTCGTGATCTGAACCGCCGCCTGCACCAACGCCTGAAAGCCCACGGTCTCGAACCCGGGACGGACCAGGAATCGTCGTCCCGTCGCCGGAGTGAAGGGCACGGCCAGTTGCAGCTTGGGATAATAGTCGCCGCCCGCCCGTTCCCAGGCATGGGCCCAGTTGTGGTCGAAGATGTATTCGCCCTGGCTGTGTCCTTTTGCATAGAGCGGCGCGCAGGCGATCACTTCACCCTCCGCACGGGCCACGAGGTACTGGGGTTGCCATCCGGTGCGGGGTCCGACCGAATGGCTTTGCTCCAGAGCGTGCAGAAAGCGATGTGTCGTGAAGGGGTCGTTCGGCGGGCCGCCATCCGCCGTCTCGGGGCAGGCGCAGGCGTCCCAATCCGCAGCGTCGATATCGCCGAGGGTACTCAGGGCGGTTATCTCTATGGGCGTGTCGGTCATGGCCTACAGGTGGTGCCCGGGGGCGTCACGGCAAGTAGCCCTCGAACGTCACCGCGTCGGCGATCTTGCGGGCCTCACGCTCCTGCGCGGCGGAGCGGACGGTCCAGCACAGGATTGGAAGGCCCGCCGCCTTGATCTCGGCCACGCGGGGCATGTCCAGCGTCCCGACCTCGTGGCTGATGAAGGATGCGCCGACCCGTTCGACGTCCGGGATCCCGGCGAGCCGGTGACGCGTGGATTCGGTCAGTTCGGGCCAGTGTTCGGGTAGAAATGCTGACGTCACGAGACCGCGGGGTATCCGAGGCGCGCGCGCCGCAAGATGCGCGACCGAGTTCGGATTGAACGACATGCAGGCCACGTCTCCGGCATAGCCGTCCAGTGCCGCAAGGACCGCGTCTTCGAGCGGTCCGATGTTCGCGCCCATGTCTCCGTCGCGGTCCTTGATCTCGATCAGGAGGGGGACGCGCCCCCCGATCAGCGTCAGAACGTCCCCCAGGGCGGGAATCCCGGCCGGACCGCCCCGCAGCGGGATCTGCGACAGGTCGGCGGCGGTTCGCAGGTGGATCGGTCCGACCTCCAGCGTGAGGCGGTCGAGGTTGTTGTCGTGGAACGCCATCGCAACGCCGTCGGCCGATGGTTGGACATCGAGTTCGATCGCAATGCCAAGATCCAGCGCGGCCATGAAGGCCGCGACCGAGTTTTCCGGTCGGCCATTCGTTCGGTCGTGGAGCCCGCGATGGGCGATGTGCCCCCGGAGGAAGCTGTCCGGCAAACGCGTCATTTCAGGCGGAAAATGCCTTCGATCTCGACCATGACGCCGAACGGCAGGGACGCTGCCGAAACCGCGGAGCGGCTATGCTTGCCCGCATCTCCGAGAGCCTCGGCAAAGAGATCGGAAGCCCCGTTGATGACCTTCGCCTGATCCAGGAAATCCGGCGTCGAGTTCACGAAGCCGGTCAGCTTGACGACCTGCTCCAGCTTTTCGAGGTCACCGCCACATGCTGCCCGAACCTGCGACAGCAAGCTGATGGCACATTGCCGCGCTGCCGCGATGCCTTGCTCGAGGGTTGCGTCCGCTCCGAGCTTTCCGAGCATCATGCCATCCGCATTCGCGCTGATCTGGCCGGAGACGAAGAGGGTGTCGCCCGAGCGGACGAAGGGCACATAGTTCGCCAGGGGTGCTGTTGCCTCGGGCAGCGTGATGCCCATTTCGGCTAGTCGTACGGTAAAGGACATCGGGGCTCCGGTAGGAAATTCATGACATTTGATATGCTGGCACGGGCGAAGCGGAATGCCAATCGCTGGCGTGGGTCGGGTGAGCGACATCCCGTGATCTGTCCGCGACTGTCCGGCGCGACGCTTGCGAGGCAGGGCCGCCGCCTATCCTTCGCGGAACGCGCGGTTGAAATAGTCTGCCATCGGCTTGATCAGATAGGCAAGCGGCGAACGGTCGTCTGTCCTTATAAAGGCTTCGACCGGCATGCCGGGCAGCAGGACCTGACCGCCAAGGCGTTCGATTTCCCCTTCGTTGGGCAGGATTTCAGCCTGATAATAGGGTGCCCCCGTGGCTTCGTCCGTGAAGGCATCAGGCGAGACCCTGATGACTGAGCCGAAGATTTCCGGCGTCGTGCGGGCGTCGAACGTCGGCATCCGCAGGGTCACGGGCTGGCCGGGGTAGACCTGGTCGATGTGGATCGGGCTGACCTGCACCTGTATCACGAGCGGGCGATCCTGCGGCACGATGAACAGCACCGGATCGGCAGGACGGATAACGCTGCGTTCGGCGAAGACGGCAAGGCCGTAAACCACACCACCCACCGGGGCGGTGATTTCCATCCGGCTCAGCCGTTCGACGATCGAGCGATACTGTTCCGCCAGTTCGACTTCGCGGAACTGCAGGTCACGCAGTTGGCTGATCGCCTGTTCGCGCAGACGAGTTTCGAGCTTCAGGACCTCAAGGTCGATTTCGGTGGCACGCCCTTCCAGTTCGGCCACCGCGGCACGGAATTCTCCAACCTGACCGAGGAGGCGGGCCTCCTCCCGCTGCAATGACAGCACGCGGGGGGCCTGCGCGAGGCCACGCTCCAGAAGGCTCTGCTGTGCCCCCAATTCCTCACGGATGAAGCCGAGTTGCAGATTGAGCGCCTCGGACTGGGCTGCGATGCCGTCGACCTGTGCCGCGATCTGATCCTTGCGGCGGGTCAACTGCTCGGTCTCCCGGCCGAAAGCCTCGTTCCGGGCGTCGTAGAGATTGTTCTCGCCCCGGAGCATGTCGGCCACTTCTTCGTCCGTGGTCGCCGCGGCGATGAGTTCATCCGGATAGATGATCGCGGGCAGCCCGTCGCGTTCCGCCTCGAACCGCGCGGAGCGGGCGCCGATTTCATACAGTTGATCCAGAAGGATCTGTGCGTCCGATTGCAGCAGTGTTCGGTCAAGACGCAAGAGAAGTTGATCCCGTTCCACGAGGTCCCCCTCGCGCACGAGGATATCGGCCACAACGCCGCCGTCAGGGTGCTGGACCACCTGGCGGTTGCTGTCGACGGAGATCCGGCCGGACGAGATGATCGCCCCCGAGATGTTGGCGAACACCGCCCAGGAGCCGAAGCCACCGAACAGCAGGGCCAGACCGAGAAACCCGATGAACAACTGTCGCCGCGCCGACCAGGATTGAGCGGCCACCTTGGCGGGCGGCTGCGGCTTGATCGGAAGGGCGGGCAGGCGCGGCTTCGGGGGCGTGACGGGCATCTGGTTCACGAGACACCTCCGGGTTCGGGGCTGCGGGTGATTTCCGCGTGGTTCTTGACCATTTTCTGCAGGACATCCTCGCGCGGGCCGAAGGCCGTGCGAACACCGTGTTCCAGCATGAGCAGCATTTCGCATTCCTGGATGGCGGCGGGGCGGTGGGCGATGATGATGACGGCCTTGCCCTGTTCCTTCATGCCCTTGATCGCCCTGTTCAGCGCCATCGTCCCCTCGTTGTCGAGGTTCGAGTTAGGCTCGTCTAGGACAAGGATCACCGGATCGCCATACATCGCCCGCGCGAGGCCGATCCTCTGGATCTGACCACCCGACAGGCGACCGCCAACGGCGGACACCGGCGTGTCGTATCCCGCGGGCTGCTCGAGGATCATTTCATGCGCGGCCGCTTTCTTGGCGGCCTCCACGATCCGGTCCGGATCCGGATCCTGGGCAAGACGCGCGATGTTGTCCGCGATGGTGCCATCGAACAGGGTCACCGTCTGGGGCAGATAGCCGACGTAGCTGCCCAGGACGTCCGGATCGTATTGATCCAGCGTCGCGTTATCGAGACGCATTTTGCCGCCCGCCGGAAGCCAGACACCGCAGACCGCCTTCGCGAGCGATGTCTTGCCGGCACCAGACGGACCGATCACGCCCATGGCCTGACCGGGTTTGAGCGTGAAGGATATCGCGCGAAGCGACGCTTGCTGCGCTCCGGGCGGTACGATCGTGACATTCTCGGCGACGAGCAGGGCCTGCGGACGCGGCAGCGGAGTGCGCTGTATCTCTGGCGGCACCGTCTCCAGAAGCTCGACCACGGCGGTCCGGCCCTTGCGCGCCGCAAACACGAGTTGCCATTGGCCGATGACCATTTCGATGGGTGCGAGGGCACGGCCCAGCAGGATCGAGCCCGCGATCATCGCACCGGCTGTCATCTCGTTCTGCAGAACGAGGTATGCGCCGAGGCCGAGCATCGCGGACTGGAGGAACAGGCGCAGGGTCTTGGTCGTCACCGTGAAGAACCCGGAGCGGTCCGAGAAGGCGACCGAACTCTCGAGTGATTTGCCCCGTGCACCCATCCATCTGTCGAAGGCCGCACCGCGCATCCCGAGGCTTTGGACCAGTTCCGCTTCGGAAGCGAGTTGCTGGGCCGTCAGCTCCGCCCGGGCCGTCGCCTGGTTCGCGTCCGCCATCGGCCCAGAGGTCATCATCTGGTTCACGAGCGCGAGCGCGATCAGGGCGAGACCGCCCACGCAGGCCAGAATGCCGAGCCATGGGTGGAAGATGAAGATGGCCAGAATGAAGAGCGGGGTCCATGGAATGTCGAACAACGCGAGGAAAACCGGCGATGACAGCAGACGTTGCACCGCCTCCACGTCGCGCAGCGGATTCCGGCTGCCGGCGCCACCGGGCGAGGCAGCGGCACGACGCAGGTGGGCCTGGAACACGCGCCCGTCCAGTGCCGACTGGAAACGCGCGCCGACCCGCGCCATGACGCGGCCGCGGGCATGGTCCATCACGCCCATCATCACGAACAGAAAGGTGATCAGGACCGACAGCGCGAGAAGCGTCTCTTCCGAGCGGGAGCCGAGAACGCGGTCATAGACCTGCAACATGTAGATCGGGCCGGTCAGCATGAGGGCGTTGACCACCATCGAGAAGACGAACACCACGACGAACAGCGCGTTGCTCTTGCGCCGGATCTCGGTCAGTTCAGGTTGGCCTATGTCGGGCCGGCTCTGCTGCGGTCGTCTCATGTGTGTCGTCCCCCCGGGATCCGGGTCATGAAGTCTGTCCGCGCATCGCGGCTTGAAATGTTGGCACGCCGTCGTCCGGGATCGTCCTACATCCGCGGTTCCGATACCAGTACCAGTTGCCTGTCTTGACAGTCTGTTTCCATCAATTCCGTCGAAAAATCCCGCCCAGGACGTCCATCAGGATGCGTTCGGCGAGATCGGGTTCCTGTCGTTGCGGTTGCGGGGCAGGTGCCTGCGGAGCGGGTGCGGCAACTTGCGGGGCCGGGCGGGCCTCTCGGATGGGGTCGATCATCGGCAACGGCGTAACGGGCAGGTCCTCGTGGATCCTCGCCATCGCCTCCTGCCAGATTTCCGCAGGCAGGCCGCCTCCCGTCACGCCGGTCAGCGGGGTATTGTCGTCATAGCCCATCCAGACCCCCGCAACATAGTCGCCGGTGAAACCGACGAACCAGGCGTCTCGATAGCTGCTTGTGGTGCCGGTCTTGCCAGCGGCCGGCCGCCCGCCGGGCAGCTTCGCCCGCTGCCCCGTGCCGCGCTCGATGACTTGCGACATCATGTAGACCAGTTGCCGCGCCGCATCGTCGGTGATGACGCGTTCGCCCAGACCGCTCTCGTGATCGAGCAGCGCCGCCTGTTCGCCGCGCAAGGTAAGGGACGACAGGCCATAGGGCGTGACGCTCGTTCCGCCGTTCAGAATGCCGGCGTAGGCGCCCGTCATCTCGATCAGGGTGCTTTCGGAGGCACCCAGCGCCAGTGCCGGACCTGCTGCAAGGTCGCTCTCGATGCCGAAGTCGGTGGCGACCTTGCGCACGATTTCCCGCCCGACATTCTCGGACAGGCGAACGGCAGCGGTGTTCATCGACTGGGTCAAAGCCTGCGTCAGGGTCACTTCGCCATAAAATTCATTCGTGTAATTCGTAGGCGCATAGATGCCCGATCCGGGCACGTTGATCTGCAGCGGGCCGTCGAAGATCATCGAGTCAAAGCGCCACCCAAGGTCGAGGGCGGCGGCATAAACGAAGGGTTTGAACGCCGATCCCGTCTGTCGCACCGCCTGCGTTGCCCGGTTGAACTGTCCCGCGCCCCGTGTGTTGCGCCCGCCCACCATGGCCCGGACGGCGCCGTCCGCGCTCATCACGACGATGGCGGCCTGCGCGTCAGATCCCGCGCGCACCTTGGTGTCGAAAATGAACGTCAACGCCTCTTCGGCGGCGCGCTGCATCCGCTTGTCGAGGGTGGTGCGCATGATCACGTCTTCGGTCGTGTCTTCGGTCAGGAAATCGGGGCCGGTGCCCATGACCCAATCGGCAAAATAGCCGCCGGTGTCCTGTCGCGCCGCCGCCGACAGGGTTGCCGGATTCTCAAGTGCCTGCTGGAACTCTGCACTGCTCAGATATCCCTGATCGCGCATCAGGCGCAGGACGGTCGCGCCCCGGTCCTGCGCGCGTTGCAGGTTCGAGGTCGGCGCGTAGTAGCTGGGCGCGGGAAGCAGACCGGAGAGCATCGCCGCCTGCGCAGGCTCCAGCCGAGCGACAGGCGTTCCGAAATACCGTTGGGATGCGGCGGCAAATCCTCGCGCGCCCGCTCCGAGATAGGCGCGGTTGAGGTAGATCGACAGGATCTCATCTTTGGTGAATTTGACCTCGAGCGCGACCGCGTAGGGGATTTCCTTGACCTTGCGCCAGACCGATCCCGCGCGGCAGTCCGCCTCGTACTCGGCTTCCGTCAGCCCCGACGCCGGATCGTAATCGTTGCCAAGGCACAAAAGCTTGGCCACCTGCTGCGTGATCGTGGATCCTCCTCCGCCGGAAAACGGGCTGCGTCCCGCCGCCATGTTTGTCCGCATGGCCCCCGCGATGCCGCGCGGGCTGACGCCGAAATGGCGGTAGAACCGCTTGTCCTCGGAGGCGACGACAGCGTTGCGGAGGTGCGGCGACACGTTGTCCGTGGTCACCAACCCCCCGAAGTTGTCGCCACGCCAGGCGAAAACCTCTCCAGACCGGTCAAGCATCGTCACCGACCCGCGGGCGCGACCGTCCGAGAGCGTCGCCATGTCGGGAATCCGCGCGTAATTGTAGGCGACGGCAGCCAATAGGATCAGCGCGACCGCGACGGCCCCGCGCCACGCGAGCGCCCAGCAGATCCGCATAAGAAACATGACAGGCCAGAGCAGCCAGCCCAAAAGCCCGCGCTTGCGGCGCGCCGGGCGCCTCGCGGCCGGTTTTCTTGGCGTCTTGGTCGAAGGCTTCGCCGCAGCGGTGCGGCGGTCGGCCACCAACCGGGACTTGCCGGGTTTTGCCATCGATCTGCTCATTTCGGTTCGGAGACTGCTCGGGCCGTCATCTTTTTCTCGACCCTATCGCGTGCCGAGTCGCTTGTGCACCCGCCATCGACCAAAAACGATGCAATTGCAGCATATCCGTCATGCTTAATTAATAGGCAATGCCACCAAATTGTGCAAAAAATCTAAAACACAGGCATGATCGGTCTGCGGGGAACCGGTCCAGACGTTGCACATACCCCTTCGCGCCCGTGATCTCGCCCACATCAGGGCCCGTTTTGGGGGCTGCAGAAAAGGGGAAGCCTGTGAAACTGATTATAGCAGCAATCAAGCCGTTCAAGCTCGAGGAGGTCCGCGAAGCCCTGACCACTCTCGGCGTACGCGGCATGATGGTGACCGAAATCAAGGGGTTCGGTAGCCAGTCGGGCCACACCGAGATCTATCGTGGCGCCGAATATGCCGTGAATTTCGTGCCCAAGGTAAAGCTCGAGATCGTCGTGCCAAGCTCGATGGCCGATCAGGTCGTAGAGACGATCGCCTCCACCGCCAAGACCGACAAGATCGGCGACGGCAAGATTTTCGTCCTCGACGTCCAGCAAGCGGTCCGTGTCCGGACTGGTGAGCTGAACGAAGACGCCATCTGAACACCGACGACCAAGGGGAACAAGACCATGACACTCAAGAAAACTCTGGCCCTCGGGATGGCGCTTGCCGCACTTCCGGTCGCGGCCTTTGCGCAGGACACGCCCGCGCCGACCTTTGACGAGATCGGCCCTTATATCATGACGACGTTGCTGTTCCTTGTGGGCGGCTTTCTCGTGTTCTGGATGGCGGCCGGCTTTGCCATGCTCGAAGCGGGACTTGTCCGCTCGAAGAACGTCACGACGCAGCTGACGAAGAACATCGCTCTCTTCTCGATCGCGGGCATCATGTACTGGCTCGTCGGTTTCAACTTGATGTATCCGGGGGATGGCTGGTGGATCACGGGCTACGTCGGCCCGTTCTTCGCGATCACGTCGCTTGAGCCGGTCGGTCTCGCTGCCGCGGATGCAACCCTGGACTACGCCTCCGTCGCCTCGGACTTCTTCTTCCAGCTCATGTTCTGCGCCACGACCGCGTCGATCGTGTCCGGAACCCTGGCTGAGCGCATCAAGCTCTGGCCGTTCCTGATCTTCGTCGTCGTGCTGACGGGTTTCATCTATCCGATCGAAGCCTCCTGGCAGTGGGGCGGTGGCTGGTTGTCCGAAGCCGGCTTCTCCGACTTCGCAGGCTCCACGCTCGTGCATGCCGCTGGTGGTTTCGCCGCGCTCGCCGGTGCGATCGTCCTCGGCCCGCGGATCGGGAAGTATGCCAAGGATGGCCGTGTCGTTCCGATGCCCGGTTCGAATCTCGCCCTCGCCACGCTGGGAACGTTTATCCTGTGGCTTGGCTGGTTCGGCTTCAACGGCGGGTCGCAACTGGCCGCAGGCACGGTGGGCGATATCACGGACGTTGGCCGCATCTTCGCAAACACCAACATGGCGGCTTCGTCTGGTGCCGTGGCGGCGCTGATCCTGACACAGATCCTGTACGGCAAGGTTGACCTGACAATGGTTCTGAACGGTGCTCTGGCGGGCCTCGTGTCGATCACGGCCGGACCGCTGGACCCGACGCTGTTCGGCGCGCTCTGGATCGGTGCAATCGGCGGCGTGATCGTGGTCTTCGCGGTTCCGATGCTGGACAAGATGAAGATCGACGACGTGGTCGGCGCCATTCCGGTCCACCTGATCGCCGGGTTCTGGGGCACGCTGGTCGTTCCGGTCTACACGGCGGACACGTCGTTCGCGACGCAGATCCTGGGCTTTGCCGCCATCGGCGCGTTCGTCTTCATCACGAGCATCGTGATGTGGTTCATCCTCAAGGCTGCCGGTGGAATTCGCGTCAGCGAGGAAGCCGAGATCGCCGGTCTCGACATGTCCGAATTGGGCATGGAAGCATATCCTGAGTTCTCCAAGGGCTAACCTCCCTCCCAAGCTCTTGGAAAAACCACCCCCGGGCAAGCGATTGCCCGGGGGTTCCTGTTTGCAAGAGGGCAATTCCACTTGCGCAGCAAGGCCGCGGTCATCATGTTCGGAGCGGCGAAAAAAGGCGGCGGCGGTATGCGCGGGATGATCCTTAACCTGTTCTTTTGGGTGGTCTTTTGCCTTGTCTCCGCACCTAGCCCGGGCTTGGCGCAGGTCTTCACGTTGGTGGAGGACATTTCCCCGGTGCCGATAGGGGGTGCGCGCGAACCGTCCCTTTTTGCCTTGACTGACGGCAGCATTCTCATGGGCTGGACTGAACCGACGGAAAGCGGCTTCGCGGTTCGCACGGCGATCCTTGCAGATGACGTGTGGTCTGCGCCGCATGATGTCGTCGTGTCGGATGCCCTTTTTGTGAACTGGGCGGATTTCGCGTCTGTGTCGGCTTTCGGCGATGGAACCCTGGTCGCGCATTGGTTGGTCGAGACCGGTCCAAGTGCCTATGCATACGACATAAACATCTCGATATCCGACGATCGGGGACAGACTTGGGGGCCGGTGATCGTCCCACATGATGACGATCTGCCGCGCGAACACGGCTTTGTCTCGCTGTTGCCGTTGGGGACGGATGAAATGCTGGCGGTCTGGCTGGACGGTCGTGCCTACGACAGCTCCGCGACAGGTGAGGCCAAGACGGCGTTCGGCAATGCCATGCAGGTCCGTACCGCAACGCTCCGTCCCGACGGAGAGCTGCGCGATGAGGCGATTCTGGACCTGCGCAGTTGCACTTGCTGCCAGACAGCTGTGACCGCCACGGCGAACGGAACGGTCATCGTCGCATATCGAGACCGGGCGGCGGATGAGATACGAGACATCGCCTTGTCCCGGCGCGTCGGCGATATCTGGTCGGATCCAACCGTCGTGCATCCCGATGGCTGGGAAATTTCGGGCTGTCCGGTCAACGGTCCCGCCCTCGACAGCGCTGGCCAGAACGTGGTGCTGGCGTGGTACACCGAAGGCGGCGGCAGGCCGGAGGTCAAGGTAAGTCTGTCATCGGACGCGGGGGAGACGTTCGGTACACCTGTTCGCGTCGATCTTGGCGATCCGATCGGGCATGTCGATGTCCTTCAGCAGAGCGATGGCACGGCTTTGGTCGCATGGATCGAATGGGTCGATGGCGGTGAGACGATGTTCATCTGCCGGGTCGGACCTGACGAGGCCTGCGATGACAGGCAGGCCCTGACGCGGCACAAAGGATACGGGTCGATGAACTTTCCCCGAATGGTCACTGTGCAGGGCGGTGTCGTTTTCGCGTGGACTCAGCCTGTCGCGGAGTTGGACGGCGGGCTGGAGCGAGCGTCCGTGATACGGGTGATACGCGCCCGACGGTGACACCCGTACCGGAAAAACGGAAAGGGCGCGCCTTGCGGCACGCCCTTCCAAATCTCGGACGGTTCCGAAGAACCGATGCGCGGGCCTCAGGCCAGCGTGATGTTCACTGCCGACTCGCGGCCGTCACGGCCGGGCTCGATGTCGAAGTTAACTTTCTGGTTGTCCGCCAGGCCCGTCAGGCCAGCACGCTCAACGGCGGAAATGTGGACGAAAACATCCTTGGAGCCGCCATCGGGAGCAATGAAGCCGAAGCCCTTGGTGGAGTTGAACCATTTTACAGTGCCAGAAGCCATATCTGTATTCCTTGCAAGTTGCCGTCACGGGATGTGACGGTTCCGCTCAGTCAGTGGAGATCGAGAGACGGAGGCGGTAGGCGCAAGGTCGTGTCGAACGTCATAACGTAGCATGCCCTGCAATCGTCTTTTGCGCGCCGCAAATCAAGGGGAACCTGCGGCTGCGCCGTTTGGGCGACGGATCGCCGGTTTATCCGCTCAAGGGATGTGCAGTATGATCTCTGAGCGCACGGAGTTGGCGATAAAGCACCGTTCATGAGCGTTATTGTGCAGGTCGCGGAGGGTGTTTCGTCCGGGTGTCGTCCCTGTCCACGTTGCCTCGGGGCACAGATCGATTCGCGATATCCACAGGTCGCCGTCGGGGTTCCGCGTCATCTGGCCGCGGGCTGTGTCCGAATACGTATCGGCCATGAAGCCTGCCGTCCGCGCGATATCCAGAAACCAGAGCATGTGACACGAGGCGACCGAGGCGACGAAGGCTTCCTCCGGGTCGACGGCGGTTGCGTCGGACCATGGAGCAGGCACGATCGTCGGGGAGGCTGAGGCCGCGACCGTCAGTCCACCATCGAAGTTCCATGTGTGCGCGCGGGAATAGCGCCCTGCGCCGACATCCGCCCCGCCGCTTTCCCAGCGAACCGTTGCGCCGTAGCTGTGCATGCGGACCCTCCGCTGATGATGCCCTTGGCAACATGCATCACAGTTCGCGTCATGCATCCATGAAAAACCCCCGGAGGCCGTTGGCTCCGGGGGTCGGGTCAAACGAACCGGGTGTCCGGCTCAGACGGCGCCGTCGATCCAATCCTTCAACGCAGCCTTCGGCGCGGCGCCAATCTTCTGGTCGACCGCTTCACCACCCTTGAACATGAACAGGGCGGGGATGCCGCGCACGCCCATCGCGGCGGGACTTGAGGGGTTCTCGTCCACGTTGACTTTCACGATCTTGATCTTGCCGGCATATTCGTCGGACAATTCTTCGAGCGCCGGACCGATCTGCTTGCAGGGGCCGCACCATTCCGCCCAGAAATCGACGATGACGGGAATATCGGATTGCTTGACGACTTCGTCGAATGTCGCGTCGGTGGCGGCTACGGTGGCCATGGGGTGTCTCCTGATCGGAAAGGGTTCATCGTGGGTCGGGGCCGAAAGCTAGGCACGGCCCGTGCCCGGGTCAATGGCCTGATCCCAGGCGAGCGTCACAAGATCGGGAGGCAAATCCATGAGGGACCGTGTCCGCGTCCACAGGATCGCCTGTCGAACCGTGCGCCCGGGCCAGATCGCCAGCGCCGCCGCGCGGTAGGCGCCAAGCTGGGCAAGCACGCCCACAGGCGTGTCCTCCGCGCGGTCCGGCACCAGGCCGTTCGACTTGAAGTCGACGAGTGTAACTCTTTTCGGCGTCACGAGCACCCGGTCCAGCGTCCCGACGAGACCGGGACGGCCAGCGCTCGGGGGTAGCACGAACGGCACCTCCGCCAGCGTGTCCCGCGCGAAGACGGCCGCCAGTGTCGGGTCTTCAAGTACGGCGATCGCTTCCGGTGCGGCGTCGAGCGGCAAGCCCCGTAAAAGCGACGGGATCGCGCCCTCCCACTCGGTCCGTGGCAGATGCGGCAAATGCTCCAGCAGCAGATGGATCGCGGTCCCCCGCGCCATCGCGGCGTGAGTGTCCCCCACCGGGTCGCCGGGCAAGACCTTTGTTCCCGGCAGTCCGGACGGAGCCAAGGGCTTCGGCGACTTTCGATGTGGGGGAACAGCGTCGTGGACCCAGTCTGGCAGGGTCGGACCCGCGTCCGGCATCGTGGCGGTCGCATCGGGGTCGATCCGGGACCAGTCCCCGCGCTGCAGTCGCCGCGTGCCGTCATCCAGCGTCTTGGGTCCGAGGGCATCGATCCCGCCCTCGACCTGTTTCCACCAGCTGTCCCGCACTTCCTTGCCGACATCCCCGGCCGCACCCACGATCAGCCAGCTTTCCGCCCGCGTCAGCGCCACATACAAAAGCCGGTCCCGCTCCGCCGCTTCGGCGTCTGCCGCCTGTTCGGCCATGTCGCGATAGACCGGTGCCCAGCCGGATTTGTTCGGCAGCCAGACCGGGGTTCCGTCCGCAAGACGCCGGACACACTTCGGCCCGTTCGGTGCTCGCATCTGGGTTTCCGGCAAGATCACGACGGGCGATTCCAGCCCCTTTGCGCCATGGACGGTCATCACGCGAATGCTGCCCCGGCTTGCCTCCCGCTTGAGGTCGACGTCCGCCGACCCCAGCCATCCGAGAAACCCCGCCAGGCTGGGCGTTTCCAGCCGCTCGTATGCCAGCGCCTGCCCAAGCAGCGCGTCGATGGCTTCCTCCCGCTCCGCGCCGAGGCGGGCCAGCAGGCGGCGGCGACCGTCGTGACGCACCAGCACCCGTTGCAGGATTTCATAGGGCCGCAGGATGTCCGCGACCTTGAGGATGTCGTCCAGAAAGCCGGTGTTCCGCCCGCTGTCCCGCACGACCGACCAGAGCGGCCGCTTTTCACGTCCATGGGCAAGACCGAACAGCCCCTGTTCATCCACATCTCCCAGCGGAGACCGCAGCACTGTCGCCAGAGACAGGTCGTCCTCAGGGGTCGCGGCCCAGGTCAGAAGTGCGATCAGATCGCGGACAGCGAGATCCCCCAACAGCTTGAGCCGATCCGCACCTGCGAGATTCAGGCCGCGCGCCTTGCAGGCGTGGATGACGTGATGGAAGAGGTCTGTTCGCCGTTGAAGCAGGATCAGGATATCACCCTCTGTGATCGCGCGCCGCGCGCCCTTGTGCACGATCGGCGTGCGGTCGCGGATCATCGTCGCCACAGTCTCGGCCACCTGCTCCGCCAGCAGGACGGTCGCGTCGTTGGGCGCGGGCATGTCGATCGGATCCGACCAGACACGTGACGAGTAGTCGGCTTTTTCCTTCGGGATCGGTGGCCACAGGTCCACGCGTCCGGGCAGATCGGGCTTGAACGCAAGATGGACGGGCGGAGTGCCGATGCCTCCGCCGTCGGCGAATGTCGCATCGACGAGATCGAGGATCACCGGGGAGGAGCGGAAACTGTGCCGCAACGCGTGATCGCGCAGGGGAGCGGTGCCGTCCGGCAATTGCGCCTCGAAGACGGTTCGCATCCGGTCGAACGCATCGGGATCGGCCCCCTGAAACGAATAGATCGACTGCTTTCGGTCGCCGACCACGAACAGCGTGCGCGTGACGTCCGGTCGTGCGCCCTGTCCCGCGCCGAATTCTGCGGCAAGCGCGGCGATCACGTCCCATTGCGCGGGTGCCGTGTCCTGCGCCTCGTCCACCAGAATGTGATCCAGCCCGCCGTCCAGTTTGAACAACACCCATTGCGCCATGTCCGATGTCGACAGCAGATGCCGCGCCCGCGCGATCTGATCGTCGAAGTCGAGCCAGCCAAGCGCCTGCTTGCGAGCGTGGAGACGGTTGACGAAGGCGGGGGCGAACGCATGCAGCGTCAGGGCGAAATCGAGGGAGGTCAGCGCCCCGAGCCGCCGCAAAGCGTCTTCGACCCGGTCAATCATCAGGTTGAACAGCTCCACGAGCGGCCCGTGGATTCCGTCCTTGACGGTCTTGGGCCAACCGCCGGTCTTGCGCCGTTCCCCTGCGCTGGTCACGCAGCACTCTGTCAGAAGGTCGAACCGCGTCGGAAGATCCGCGATCCGCGCCTCTTGCAGCTTGGACGCCAGTCTGTCCACGGACGTGCCCGGCGCATCCTTGGCAGCCGTGATGAAGGCGTCCATCAGGTCCAGCATGTCGGCCCCGACCGCTTCGGCACGGATCGATCCGTCCGTATCCGCGCCGATCCCGAGACGCGCGCGCAGCGTAGTCTCTCCCAGCGGTTCGGTGGCGACGGGCCAAGCTTTCGCCACGCCGGCGAGGAACGTCGACGGCTCTCCGTCCGACAGGCGCGCCGCCATGGCATCGACCAATGGGGCATCGTCGCCCACGGCCATCTCGTCGAGGATGTCGGCATGGAGGCGCGCCCGTGCGGTGTCGTCCATTTCGGAGAATGCGGGCGACACGCCTGCCTCGAGGGGAAACCGCCGCAGCAGGGAGGCGCAGAAGGCATGGATCGTCTGGATCTTCAGTCCGCCGGGTGTTTCGATGGCGCGCGCGAACAGGGTCCGGGCGTGGCGCAGGCCTTGCGGCGAAACCCGGCCCACTGGAACGCCCAGCTTGTGCAACTCGGCCCGAAGCCCTGTGTCCTCCATCATCGCCCACGATCCGAGGCGCGCGAACAGCCGGTTCTGCATCTCGCCCGCCGCGGCCCGGGTGTAGGTCAGGCACAGAATCTGCTCCGGCGCGGTGCCCTCGAGCAGCAGCCAAGCCACTCGATCCGTCAGCACCCGTGTCTTGCCGCTTCCGGCATTCGCGGCCAGCCAGACGGACCCGGACGGATCAGCGGCGTCGATCTGTGCGCGTGTCGCGTCGTCGGGGATGAATGTCTCGGTCATCGGCCACCAACCCGGATCGGTCTCGCGGTATCGGTATCCATCCACTCGCCGTACCGTGAGAGGTGTTCATAATCCGACGTGAACTCGATCATGTCGGGTGCCAGTCGGGCCATGTAGGGTGCGCCGTCCCGATAGCGCTGGATCAGGTCCCGCAGGCCGCTGCGGATCTGGTCCAGGATCTCCGCATTGGTTTCCACCACCGACTCCGTGTATTTCGATCCGATCTGTAGGTAGGCCACCTCGTCGACGGGGCGTTTGCCGATCCTCGCGAACGCTCCCTCTTCGACCATGACGGCCTCGAGCAGCAGTTGCTTGGCGAAAAACCTCTGCTTGTCTTTCGACGGCGCGGCCCCGGTCTTGTAATCGTAGATCGCAACCGAGGCCCCGCGGTCGTCCATCCGGTCCGCCTTGGCCGTCAGCGTGAAGTCGAGGCCGGGCAGGTCCAGCCGGCCCTCTTCCTCGAGGAAGAGGGGCTGACCCAATCCTCGCCGAACCGCTTCCTTCTCCAGAAAATCCGACGTCACCCGATCGAACTTGCCAAGCCAGATGCGGCGCATCGCAGGCCAGGGCGCCTCCTGTTCAAGGGTCCGTTCGAGCAGAGCGCGCAGATGCGGCACGGTCTCGGGCGTTATCTCTCCGGGCATCTCGCGCGCGAAAGATTCCATCGCCGCATGGACGACCGTGCCCCGCAGCCGCGCGTCTGGTCCTTGCCGCAAGGGTCCAAGTGCGCGCAGGCCGAGAATATGCCGCGCATAGATGGCATATGGATCGCGGATCAGCGTTTCGATCGCCGTTACGGAGAGCCTGCGAGGCTGTGCGGACACCGGCACGACGGGCCCCGGGCGCGGTGCCGGATCATGTGGTGCCGTTGGACTGTCCAGCGCTGCGGCCATCGCGAGCCAGCGCGCGCCGCGCGCTTCCATTGCATCCAGTGCGGCCCCCGCCTCCCCGCCGAGGCCCCGCAGCAATCCTTCGATCCGGTTCAGCCAGCGCGATGGAACGGTTTCCGCTTCCGCATCGCGTGCGGCACGGCTCAACCAGATTTCCGCGCCCGACGCAGCCTGCTGGAAGTCATGCGCCGACAGGCCGACGCTCCGGTCGGGAAGGCGCAATCCGCAGGCCGCTCGCATGGATCGGTTGAGCCAGGGGTCGGACCCCGGTTGATCCGGCCAGACGCCGTCATTCAGGCCCCCGAGGATCACGAGGTCAGCCGTGCGGACCCGCGCTTCGAGGGCGCCCCAGATCATCACGTCCGGATGCGGCGAGAAACTCTCGCGAACCTCCTCTGCCGACAGGACCGCGTGCAGGATCCGGGCGAATTCGGTTGTCGAGATCGGCGTATCCCCCGATTCCGGCGCGGCCTCGGCCAGGGACCTCACAACGTCAAGCGCCCGCCGCCCCGCCTCGCCCTGCCAGAGCGGGCTTTCTGCCCCCTCGGGTGTTGCCGTCAGATCGTTCAAGAGAGCCATATGGGTGTTCAGATGCACGCTCAACGGGGCCGGGTCGAGGGTCGCGGGCAGCCTGTCGAGCAGAGCCGCGAGCCATTCCGTCCAGCCGTCCATCAGACCCGGTGTCCTGTCGCGTCCTGCCCAGTGCTCCAGTTTGGCACGGTCCGGAAAGGGGCATGGCCCCTCACGCAGAAGATCGACCTCCAAGGCCCGCGCCCGCCGCAGGTGCGCGGTACGGTCCCCGCCTGCCCGCGTCAACGGATGGGCCAGCACGATCGCCAAAGCCTCTGCCTCGACGGGCCGTCCCAGCATCGCTGCGGTCTGGAGCATCAGGCGGCCGGGAGTGGACTGGTGCAGCGGTCGCCCGGCGCTGTCGTCGGGTTCGATCCCCCAGCGGTCCAGGTAAGCGGCGACCTGTCGCGACAGGGTTCGATCAGGGGTGATGAGGGCCGCACGCCGCCCGTCCGCCAGGGCCGCGCGCAGCCCAAGCG
>JBARXR010000018.1:0-10463 GCA_049647445.1 Jannaschia sp.
CGTCTGAAGCTTTTCGAAGGCGCGCACCTCGATCTGGCGGATCCGTTCCCGGCTGACGTTGTACTTCTCGGACAGGTCTTCCAGCGTCACGGTCTCTTCCGACAGGCGACGCTGGGCCAGGATGTCCTTTTCACGATCGTTCAGGACGTCCATGGCCTCGGTCATCAGGGCGATGCGCGTGTCGTATTCATCTTTTTCGGCGAAATCCCCGGCCTGATCGGCGTCGTCATCCGCCAGCCAGTCCTGCCATTGCGTGCTGGACTCTCCGTCGGAGCCGACCATCACGTTGAGCGAGGCGTCGCCGCCGGACATGCGCCGGTTCATCGACGTCACCTCGGTCTCGGTGACGCCGAGGTCCTTGGCGATACGTGCGACGTTTTCGGGGCGCAGATCGCCCTCCTCCAACGCACCGATCCGGTTCTTGGCCTTGCGCAGGTTGAAGAAAAGCTTCTTTTGCGCGCTGGTCGTGCCCAACTTCACCATCGACCACGACCGCAGGACATACTCCTGGATCGAGGCGCGGATCCACCACATGGCGTAGGTCGCAAGCCGGAAGCCCTTTTCGGGATCGAACTTCTTGACGGCCTGCATCAGGCCCACGTTCGCTTCCGAGATGACCTCGGCCTGCGGCAGGCCGTATCCGCGATAGCCCATGGCAATCTTGGCGGCGAGGCGCAGGTGCGACGTCACGAGCTGGTGCGCGGCATCGGTATCCTCATCTTCGACCCAACGCTTGGCGAGCATGTATTCCTGTTCCGGTTCCAGCATGGGGAACTTGCGGATTTCCTGCAGATAGCGATTGAGACCCTGCTCGGGAGAGGGGGCCGGAAGGTTGGCGTAGGTGGCCATGTTGCTGTCTCCCATGTTAAGGGCTTTAACACCCTTTCTCTCGAGGTGGGTATGCCCGGATGCGCTTTCAAGAATGTTAAGGCCGACTCCGGCCGATAACTGAACGATTGAGTTCACTTTAAGCGCGTCATCCGCACGAACCAAGCGGAAAACGGGGCCTGAGCCTCGCAATGGCGCACAAAGACGTGAGCGATCACGCCGGGAACGGTCAGCCCCGCAAAGACGACAGAAGCGTTTCCATGTCACCCGGGATCGGGGCTGAAAAGCGCAGCTCCTCGCCGCTGATCGGATGAACGAAGCCGAGTGTTTCCGCGTGCAGCGCCTGGCGGGAAAAGCTTGCCACGGCGTCCACGCCCGGATGATCCAGCGGCAGGCGACGGTGGCCGCCATAGGTCGGGTCCCCGATCAATGCATGACCGGCATGGGCCAGATGCACCCGGATCTGATGCGTCCGCCCGGTCTCGAGCCAGCATTCGACCAGCGCCGCCGCGCCGAACCCCTCGAGGGTCCGCGCCCGGGTGACGGCATGGCGCCCGCCCGTCCAGGTCACCGCCTGCTTTTGACGGTCGGTGCGGTGGCGGTCGAGACGCGTGGTGATCTTGAGGATGTCGCCCGCTTCCCAGTTCACGCCCTTGGTGCCGCGCAGGCGCGGGTCGCCCGCATCGGGCACGCCGTAACAGACCGCCAGATATCGACGCTCCGTCGAATGCGCCTCGAACTGTGCGGCAAGGCCATGGTGCGCGGCGTCCGATTTCGCCACGACCAGAATGCCCGAGGTGTCCTTGTCGATGCGATGCACGATGCCGGGGCGCTTCTCCCCGCCGACGCCAGAGAGGGCCCCGCCGAAATGATGGAGCAGCGCGTTGACCAGTGTCCCGCCCGGAGAACCGGGCGCCGGATGCACGACCATGCCCGCCGGCTTGTTGACGACGATCAGGTCGACATCTTCATGGAGGATGTCGAGCGGGATGTCCTCCGCGCGCGTTTCCGGGTCGTCGGCGACCGGCACGGCGACCACGATCACCGCGCCTGCCTCCACCTTGTCGCGGGCCCCGGCGTCGCGCCCGTCGACGGTGACGCGCCCTTCTTCCAGCAGCCGAGCCAGGCGCGAGCGGCTCAGATGCGCCGCCGCTGGCACGTCACGGGCGATTGCCTTATCGAGACGCGGTGGCGGATCGGCCGCGATGACGAAGGTGACGATGGTGTCTGACGACATGGACGAGGTTCCCGAACCGGCGAATCTGCGGTTTCTGCGCCTGCTGGTGACGGTGCTGACGGTTGTGATGATCGGAGGGCTGTTAACGGTCGTGGCCTTGCTTGTCACGCGCCTGCGTGCGCCCTCGGTTCCGATACCCGAGGCGCTGTCCCTGCCCCCGAACACCGAGATACACGCCGTGACCCAGGGCCCCGGATGGTGGGCGGTCGTGACCCGCGATGGCCGCATCCTGATTTTCGGCGCTGACGGGACCTTGAGGGACGAAGTGACCGTGACGCTCGACTGAACGCGCGCCTGCGACATCGCGCGCCACGGATGCATCCCGGTGACCGACGTTGACTTATTCTAAATCGTCAGGCCCTAGGTCCGGGATCGGGCCACTGGGCTTGCCCCCGATGTGCCGCAGACTTTGACCAGGACCGCCGCATGACGTTTTCGATCGCCTTCGATTACCGCTTCGACAGCACGGGGTTCTTCAACGACCCGCAGCGCCGGTCCGCGCTGGAACATGCCGCGGCGATCTGGGAAGCGATCCTGCTGGATGAGTTCGAGAACATCCGCGTGGGCACGCGCCTGTCCGTCGATGACCCGTCACTGAGCGGCGTCGTCCGCGAAGTCGTCCTGACCGAAGAAATCGACGACCTTCTTATTTTCGTCGGGGCCGAAGCATTGGGTGGGAACACGCTCGCATTCGGCGGCTATGAAGGCGGCGGGCCGGTCGGCGATGCCTTGCATCTGCGCATCGCGGAAAACTTTCGCGGACAAGGACCGGCGACCGATTTCGAGCCCTATGTCGGCACGATCTCTTATCGGATCGACGGAAACTTTTCCTATGACATCGCCGGTCCCGTTTCGGGGCTGACCGATTTCATCACCGTGACGCTGCACGAAATCGGCCACGTCCTCGGTCTCGGGACCGCGCCGATCTTCGACGCCATCGGGCTCGGCGGCTTGTTCGACGGGGTCAATGCCCTTGTCGTTTCGGCGGGGGCAGGCATTCCACTGGAATCCAACCTCAGTCACGTGGCCGAAGGATTCGGGGACGACGATGTCCTGATGGACCCGATCATCACGCGCGGTGCGCGGTTGCTTCCGACCACGTTCGACAAAGCGCTTCTGGCCGACATCGGCTATCGGATCGACGGCCTGGAGGCGGTGGGAACGCCCTTTGCTCTGGCCACCGAAGGGGCCGACGGCACGATTTTCGGTGGCCAGTTGGGCGACCTGATCGATGGGCTGGGCGGAAGCGACCAGATACAGGGCGGCGAAGGCGACGATACCCTGATGGGCGGCGCGGGAAACGACACGTTGTTCGGTCAGGCCGGCAACGACAGCCTGCTTGGCAACGACGACAGCGACCAGATACAGGGCGGCGGCGGAAACGACAGCCTGTCGGGCGGGGCGGGTGACGACAGCCTGTTCGGCCAGGACGACGCAGATCTGGTCGACGGTGGGACCGGAGACGATTTCATCTCGGGCGGCGACGGCAATGACACCTTGCTCGGGGGCTTTGGGTCCGACCGTCTGAATGGTGACGCCGGTGCCGATCTTTTCCGCATCGTCGCGGGCGGTGGCGTGGCGACGCTGCAGGACTTCGATCTGGCATCCGAGGTGATCGCGCTGGTCGACTCGGGCTTCGCCTCGGCACAGGCCGCCGCGGATGCCATCACGAAGGAGTTCTCGAATGTCTCGCGCCTCGTGCTTGGCGATGGCACGCACCTGCGGGTCTTTCATGGATCGCAGACCGGCACGCCCCTGACCGCGGCGCACTTCGTCCTCGAGACCGATGAACCTCGCCCGACCGAGGGCGACGACATCCTGATCGGCACGGCCGGACCGGACAGGATCGATCTTCTGGCGGGCGACGACAGATTCACCGGACAGGCCGGCAACGACACGATCAATGGCGGCGCCGGCGCGGATACGATCGACGGCGACGAAGGTCAGGACAGCCTCCATGGCGGCGAGGCGAACGATCTGCTGCGCGGCGGCGCGGACGACGATAGCCTGAATGGCTGGTCGGGAGATGACACGCTGGATGGCGGCGCGGGCGCGGACCTGATCATTGGCGGCCAGGGCAGCGACGTGATCCATGTCGACGATACGGGCGACCGGGTGATCGAATCGCGCAAATGGGCCGGGATCGATACCGTCATCTCCTCCGTCGATTTCCGTGCAGGCAGCAGCCACGTCGAGAACATAACGCTTTCCGGCGCGGCCCGGGCTGCGGTCGGAAACGGTCTCTCCAACGTGATCCGGGGAAACGAGGTCGGCAACATCCTCGATGGTGGCAAGAACAACGACACGCTGATCGGGGGCCCCGGCAACGACACCTACCTGATCCGCGCGCCGGGCGACCACGTCATCGAAGACCTGGACGGCGGCGTCGATGCAGTGCGCGCCTTTCGCGCCTATGCCATGGACCCGAACGTCGAGCGTCTGTACCTGCAAACCATGCGTGATCCCACCGGCGAGGGCGTCCGGGGCCTGAACGGGATCGGCAACGACCTCGACAACCTGATCGTCGGCAATGTCTTCGACAACATCATCGTGGGCCGGGGCGGCAACGATACCCTGCGCGGCCAGGGCGGGGCGGATACGTTCGTGTTCGATCGTGCCATCGGGGAGGGGAACGTGGACCGCATCCTCGACTTCAACACGAACGAGGCGGACGAGGGCGATATCCTCAAGGTCAAGCAGATGGAATTTACCGGCATGGAAAAGGGCCGCGTTTCGGCCGATGTCTTCGTTGCGGGCCTCGTGGCGCTGGATGCCGACGACCGCCTGATCTTCGACCGCGCCTCCGGACGGCTGTGGTTCGACAGGGATGGCAACGGGCCGGACCTTGCAGAACTGGTGGTGACGTTCGACCGGAACGCGCTCGTGACGGTTGCGGACATCGAAGTTTTCTGACGCTCTGCTAGCCCAGGAGCGGGGCAACGCTGGGCCAGAGCGATGCAATGAGCAAACCCGCCATCGTCCAGTTGAACGCCCGCAGACGCGCGGGCGACGTCAACAACCGACGCAGTTGCACGCCCATCAGCATCCACACGCTGATCGATGGAAGGTTCACCGCGGTGAAGACGACCGCGACCGGAACGACGGCCCAGGGGCCGCCCGCCGTGTAGAGTGTCACCGCCGTCAGGGCCATCGTCCAGGCCTTCGGATTGACCCACTGGAAGGCCGCCGCCTGGACGAACGTCATGGGCCGCCCGGACGTCGCACGCCGTTCAGGGGCGGCAGCCGTCGCGATCTTCTTGGCAAGCCACAGAAGATAGATCACGGACAGGCCGGCGAGGACGAGTTTGAGCCACGGCACCGCCGTGAACACCTGTGCCAGCCCGAGGCCGACCAAAACGATCATCGCGCCGAAGCCCAGCGAGATGCCGAGGGCATGCGGCAAGGAGCGGACCACGCCGAAATTCGCGCCGGAGGCCATGATCATCAGGTTGTTCGGCCCCGGTGTGATCGAGGAGACGAACGCGAAGGCGACAAGGCCGAGGAATAGATCGGGTGACATGGCCGGCAGAATGGCGCGCGGATCACGAAAGGTGCTTGCGATAATCGTCGCGATCTGACTATTTTTGCAATCAATGCATCATAATGACCATTTTGACGAAAAGATCTTGCGTGAACTCTCCCGAAACGGGCGGATCACCAATCAGGCCCTTGCCGATACCATCGGCCTTTCGCCGTCCGCCACCCTGCGCCGTGTTCAGGCGATGGAGGCGATCGGCCTGATCCGGGGCTACCGTGCGGTCATCGACCCCGAGAAGGCCGGCATCGGTTTTACCGCCTACATCCTCGTGGGAATCAACGACCACACCCGCGACGGCCAGACCGCGTTCGAACAGGCGCTGGCCCACGCCCCCGAAGTCCGCGAATGCCACAACATCACCGGCGACAAGGAATATCTGCTGCGGATCGAGGCGCGGGATCTGATCGCCTATAAACATTTCCACACCAATGTTCTGGGCATCGTCCCGCAGCTCAAAACCCTGACCACGTATGTCGTGATGGGCAGCCCCAAGGACGACCGGGCGTGACCGTTTGACAACGGCGGCGTCGCCGACAAACCTGTGCCCCCAAATTCAAGGAGATCCCCCCATGAAAACCATGTCCGTGATCCTGTCTCTCGCCCTGTCGGGCCTCGCCGCCCTGCCCCTGTCGGCGCAACAGATGGGCGCACAGCAGATGGCGGGTTTTCTGCCGGGTTCGGAGCGTGTGTTCGCCGCAGGCTCTGTCGCGACTTTCCGAAGCGACGGCAGCTATTCCTTCAACCACGGCAATACCGTCTAGCCGGGTCGCTGGGCCGTGACCTCCGCCAACCAACTGGTCCTCGATCCGGCGAACGGACGCCAATCGGTTGCGACCATCGAGGCAAGCTCCGACGCATCGTTCCCCTATCGCATGACGTATTCGCGCGGACCGTTCCGGGGAAAGTCGTTCGACTTCCGCTGATCGCAGGAAGGCGGCGCCCCTGACCACCTCGGTCGTCAGGGGCAGACCAAAGGACGCTGCTGACGATCGATCGGCGACACTCCCCCCGTTAACGAAGGAATCGTTGACGCAAGGTAAACTGAATGTCGATGCTGACGTCTCATCAACCCTGGGAGGAGTTTCGATGAGTATCCTGACGTATTCGACGGTCTTGCTGGCAGCCATGTCGTTGTCCGCTACGGCCCAAACCGCGCAAGCGCCGGACAACCTCGAAAAGCTGTCGAATTTTCAGTCCACCGGCGTGACCGATTTTCAGGTCATCGAACAGGACGGCGACTATGCCGATGGCATCAAGGCCACGTTGGAGCGGATCACGATGCCGCGCGGTTTCGAGATTGCACTCTATGCCATTGTCCCTGACGCACGCCACATGGCGGTCGGCCCGCAGGGCATCGTCACCATCGTCGGCACCCGCAAGGACAAGGTCTGGGCCGTCACCGACCGCAACAAGGACCGCGTCGCGGACGAGGTGAAGGACTTCGCACCGTCGCTGACATTCACCATCCCGAACGGCCCCTGCTTCAGCGACGACGGCTTTCTCTACATCGTGGAGCAGAACCGCGTCCTGCTGTTCCCCGCCGCCGAGTTCTTCTACGAAAGCCCGGACGTCGCGGCCTTCAACCTTGTGGCACAGGGTGATCTCATCCCGCCTGCGGAGGAATCGTTCAACCACTCGGCCCGCGTCTGCAAGATAGGGCCGGACGGCAAGATCTACATCTCGCTGGGCCAGCCCTTCAACGTGGCTCCAGCGGAAAAGCTGGACCTCTACGCCGAATGGGGCATCGGCGGCATCATCCGCATGAACACCGACGGCACGGGCCGCGAAGTCTATACCTATGGCGTGCGCAACTCGGTGGGCCATGACTTCCACCCGGTCACCGGCGATCTGTGGTGGACGGACAATCAGGTCGACGGCATGGGCGACGATATTCCGCCGGGCGAGATCAACCACCAGACGGCCATGGGTCAACATTTCGGCCATCCGTGGTATGGCGGCGGCGACACCCGAACCAACGAATATGCGGGGCAGGAGGTCCCGGTAGAGGTCGTGATGCCCGCTTCGCTGACCGTGGCCCACGCGGCGGATCTGGGGATGGAATTCTACAACGGCGACATGTTCCCCGCGAAGTACAAGAACGCCATCTTCTCGGCCCAGCACGGGTCCTGGAACCGAACCGAACCGGTCGGCGCCCGCGTCATGGTGACCTTCATCGACGACGAGGGGGTCGCCACGACCGAAGCCTTCGCCGAAGGCTGGCTGGATGAAAACGGCGAGTATCTCGGCCGACCGGCGGCCATCGCAGAACTGCGCGACGGCTCGATTCTCGTGTCCGACGATCTGGCGGGTGCAATCTATCGCATCAGCTATACCGGCGGATGAGACGCGCCCTTGCAATCCTCCTCGGCGGGCTGACGCTCGCCGGGGGGGCCCTGGCGCAGGATGCGGGTGATCCGATCGCTGGCCGCAAGGTCGCTGGCATGTGCCGCACCTGCCACGGCCTTGACGGCTATGCCCAGATTCCCATCGCGCCGCACATCGGCGGCGAACCCGTGGCCTACCTGTCCGACCAGTTGATGGCGTTCAGGGACGGCACCCGCGTCCACGAGATGATGAGCGTCGTGGCCGCCAGCCTTTCGGACACACAGATCGCGGACGTGTCTGCCTGGTATGCCGCCCGGACCGCGACCGCGACCCTGCCCGCCGGCGTCTCTGCCGACGATGCCCCCGAGCTGTGCGTCGCCTGCCACGGTGCGGACGGCATTTCAGTGATCCCGGGGGCGCCCAACCTCGCGGCAGAGACCAACATCTACATTGAAACCCAGATCAAGGCCTTCCGCTCCGGCAAGCGGGTGAACGAGATCATGTCCACCCTCGCGGCTGACCTGAGCGATGCCGAAATTCGTGCCTATTCTGACTGGTATGCTCAGATTGATCTGACGCTCGGGCCCGCCCCGCAATGACCGGCAAACGCTCAACAGAGGCCCGACATTGGCCAGGCGACAGCAGACGGGTAACGGATCCGGTCACCCGACCGTCGCACATCCTGCGACACTTCGGCCTGTCACAGGGCCGTCACACAACCGTCACCGAACTGAAAGACGTCCCCCCTAGCACGGCGTGGAACGGAGGTGGCAGGGGGCTGCCTCCGCGCATTCACCGACATGGAGATTTACCGATGAAAGACCTCGATCACCTGAGCTGGGACGAGTGGGACGAACTGCATTCGCCCCGCCCCGAGCGGACCGAATTCGACGATGTCGTGGACCGCGCCGTGTCGCGCCGCGGCTTCCTGACCGGCGTTCTGGCCATCGGGTCGGGTGCTGCGGTCATGGGCACCGGCGTCGGCGCGCTGCTCGGCTCCACGTCCGCCGCGCGCGCGCAGGCCGCCATGTTCCCGTTCGAGGGAATCCCCGCCTATACCGACGGCACCGTCCATGTGCCCGAAGGTTATGACTGTGACGTCGTGGCCCGCTGGGGCGACGCGCTCTTTTCGGACGCCGAGGCCTTCGACCCGGCAACCGGCATCACCGTCGCATCCTCCGACCGCGTCTTCGGTGAAAACACCGACGGGATGGAGGCCTTCGAAATCGACGGCAGGCAGATCATCGCCGTCAACCACGAGTATGCGAACCCCGAGTCCAACCTGCCTCAACTGGCCGAAGATGCGGTGTATTCCGCTGATGACGTCCAGCTGCTGAAGAACATCCAGGGCGTCACCGTCATGGAAATCGCCGAAACGGGGGATGGCTGGCAGATCGTGGTCGACAGCCCCTACAATCGTCGCATCCATCACGACACGCCGATGACCATCGCCGGTCCGCTGGCCGGTCACGACATGCTCAAGACTTCCGCCGATCCGGAGGGCACCACGGTTCTGGGCACGCTCAACAACTGCGGCTCGGGCAAGACGCCGTGGGGCACCTATCTGACCTGCGAAGAAAACTTCAACGGATACTTCGGCGCGTCAGATCCGGCCTCTGTAGATACCCCGGCGTTCAAGCGCTACGGGGTCGAGGCCGAAAGCCGCTACCAGTACGAAAAGCAGGACGCGCGCTTCGACGTCACGGCAGAGCCGAACGAGCCCAACCGCTTCGGCTACATCGTCGAAATCGACCCCTCGGACGCCTCTTCGACGCCCGTCAAGCGCACGGCTCTCGGTCGCTTCAAGCACGAGAACGCGGCGGCCGTACTCGCACCGAATGGCCAGGTCGTGGTCTACCTCGGAGATGACGAGCGCGGCGAATACCTCTACAAGTACGTGTCCAACGGCACCTACACCGAAGGCGGCTCCTCCGAGGGCCTGCTGGACGACGGCAAGCTGTTCGCGGCCAAGTTCAATGACGACATGACGGGCGAATGGGTCGAGCTGACCCCCGAAGCCACCGGCATGGACGCCATGGAGGTACTCGTCCACACCCGTATGGCGGCCTCGGCCGTGGGGGCCACCACGATGGACCGGCCCGAATGGGTCGCCGTCAACCCGGTCGCCGCTCAGGGCTATTGCGCGCTGACCAACAACAGCCGTCGCGGGGTTCGCCCGAACGCCGGTGGCGATCCTACCCCGGTGGGTGGGCCGAACCCACGCGCCGAGAACAACTACGGACAGGTCGTTCGCTGGATCCCCGATGGCGAGGACCATGCCGCCGCCACCTTCGCCTGGGATCTCTATGTGATGGCGGGCAACCCCATCGTGGGTCAGGGCGACTATGCCGGGTCGGACAACATCAATGAGGGCAACCTCTTCAACTCCCCCGACGGGATGATGTTCGACTCGCGCGGCACCCTCTGGATCCAGACCGATGGGGACGACTCGAACGAGGGTCCCTACACGGGCATGGGCAACAACCAGATGTTGGCAGGCGATCCGGCCTCTGGCGAGATCCGCCGCTTCCTGAC
>JBARXR010000019.1:0-3213 GCA_049647445.1 Jannaschia sp.
CTTCGCGAACGCACATACGAATGCCATCGTCGGCGCCAAGGCGTGGGGCACCGCCCAATAGCGCCGGATCCACAGGCAAACGCGCGCGTGACGCTGGCCGACAACGATGCCACGCTGGCAACGGTTGGGCTCGTGACGGTTGACGCTGAGGCGGTCGACACTCTCGAAAGGGGCGGCTTCGATCTCTCATCCGTCGCCGAAGGGTCTCACGCGGCCCAAGCTGTCCATCGGATCGACGGCGACGACACCGCCGGTCTCTACGCCATCGACCTGGCGTCCGGCCTCATCCGGCACCTTCTCCGAACCGGATCCGAAGGCCACCGCCCGGCAGCCGGTAGACGACGACGCGCACGTAGGCGTCCGCATTCAGCATGCGCGTGGTGTCATATCCGTCGAACGGCGCGCAGTCACCCTGGAACGCACCGCGCGCATCCGGATTGCCGAACATGGGATCACCGGCGCCGTCATAGGGACCGGGCTTGCCGAAACGATGCACGTTGGCACGGTCCTGTCGCAGGATCGCGCAAGGATCGGAAAACCGGACCCCTGTCGAACTGGTCAGATCCTGCGGATCGACCCCCGCGAAATAGACCAGAACCTCCTGCTGCGCGGACGCTGGTGACGAGCAGGTCAGAAGTCCGAGAACAGCGGGGCCGAAAAGGCGGGACAGGATGGACATCGCAAAAAGCTATGCCACCTGCCCGACCCTGAACAGTCTTTTTCGGACCCGTCGAAAGCCCGCTCAGAAGTGGATCGCGCGACCGTCCGCATCCAGAACGCTCTCGTGCATCATCTCCGACAGGGTCGGATGCGGAAAGACGGTATGCGCCAGATCTTCCTCGGTCGTTTCCAGCTGGCGTCCGATGACATAGCCCTGGATCAGCTCGGTCACCTCGGCGCCGATCATGTGCGCGCCCAGCAATTCTCCGGTCTTCTTGTCGAAAATGGTTTTGACCATCCCCTCGGGCTCGCCCAGCGCGATCGCCTTGCCGTTGCCGATGAACGGGAAATGTCCGACCTTGATGTCGTATCCCATTTCCTTGGCCTTCGCCTCCGTGAAGCCGACGCTCGCCACCTGCGGATGGCAATAGGTGCATCCCGCGATGCTTTCGGGGCGCACCGGATGCACGTCGTTGCGGCCCGCGATCAACTCGGCGACCATGACACCCTCGTGCGACGCCTTGTGGGCCAGCCAGGGCGCACCCGCGATATCGCCGATGGCATAGACACCCTCCACGCCGGTGCGGCAGAATTCATCCGTGACCACATGGGTGCGGTCGACCTTGATCCCGGCGTCTTCCAGCCCGAGACCCTCCACGTTGCCGACGATCCCAACGGCGGAAATCACCGTGTCGAACTCATGCGTCTCGGCCTTTCCACCGCTCTCGATGGTCGCGATCACCTTGTCCTTCTGGCGGTCCAGCGACGTGACCACCGCCTTTTGCAGAATCTTCATCTTCTGCTTTTCGAACTGCTTCTTGGCGAAGGCCGAAATCTCCTCGTCCTCTACCGGCAGGATGCGGTCCATGACCTCGACCACGGTCGTCTCCGCACCCAGGGTGTTGTAGAAGCTGGCGAACTCGATCCCGATGGCGCCAGACCCGATCACCAGCAGTTTCTTCGGCATGTGCGGCGGCTGCAACGCATGCCGATAGGACCAGACCCGCTCACCGTCGGCCTCCAGCCCCGGCAGGTTCCGCGCCCGCGCGCCCGTCGCCAGCACGATATTCTTCGCCGTCAGCTCCTCGGTGCCTTTGTCGGTCTTGACCGAAACGCGGCCCTTGCCCGCCAGTTTCGCCTCGCCCATGATCGTCGTCACCTTGTTCTTCTTGAACAGGTGCCCGATGCCACCCGACAATTGCTTGGCCACGCCGCGCGACCGCTTGACGACGGCGTCCAGGTCGTAATCGACCCCGTCACACTTCAGTCCGAATTCCTTGGCGCGATGCATCAGGTGGAATACCTCCGACGAGCGCAGCATCGCCTTCGTCGGAATGCAGCCCCAGTTGAGGCAGATGCCCCCGAGGTTCTCCCGCTCGATGCAGGCGACAGACAGGCCAAGCTGCGCCGCGCGGATCGCCGCGACGTATCCGCCGGGGCCCGCGCCGATCACGATCATGTCGAATTGCTGAGCCATCGGACCCTCCGTGAAAGATTGTTCAATACTCAACTATCTTCTTGGACGGGGCTTGGGAACCCCGGCGCAATGTCGCTGGGTCAGATCGCCACCGCCCCGCCGCGATCCTGCCGGACCTCAGCCCCCCTCCGCCTGAAAGGCCCGCAGCACCATGCCATACCCGCCCTCGGACAGGAAACGGTCCTCCTCGGCGGTGTTGCGCCGCCCCAGCGCCTCGTTGCGGAAGGGAAACCGGCCGAACCGGCGGATCACCTCCCGGTGCACCCGCGCGTGCAGCAATGTCTCGGGTGCGTCCATGCGTTCGCCGATCAGGTCGATTGCGCGATCCTGATCGTCAAGCGCCTCGGAATGTTCCAGCGGAAGATAGAAGAACTGCCGCTCCGGCTCCGGCGTCCGCAAGTCATCATCCCGCCCGATCGCCTGCACGGCAACCCGCCGCGCCAGCGCGTCCGTGGCAAATGCCGTCGCCGTGCCGCGAAACATGTTGCGCGGAAACTGGTCCGTCAGGATCAGCAGCGCTAGGGACGCCCGCGGCCCCTCTTCCCAGGCCGACAGGCCGCCGTCCCGCGCCAGACCCCACAGACCTTCGAACCGGTCCCGGATCCGCGCATCGAGGGCGTCGCCGCCCGCGTACCAGACATCCGGCCCGCAGTCCTTCAGCCAGAAGTCCAGAACCTCCTCAGGGTCGGGCGCTTCGATCGTCACGGCTTGTCCTCCGCCTGTGGGTCGGCGTCACTGGCGCGCCTCCGGTGCGGCCTGATCTTCCCATTCATCGACGATATTGCTCATCGTGACAGGAGTCAGCACCGTGGGCGACATGGCGACGTAGCTGCCGACCGTCTCCGCCGCCAGCGCGGCCCGGCGCGTCATGCGCCAGGTGGCATACGCGGCAAGCGCCAGCATCAGCAGGCCCACGAACAGCCAGAACCCCCGCGGCCCGACGGCCCCCATCAGCCAGCCCGTCAGCAGCGGGCCGCCGATCGCCCCGACCCCGTTCACGAACAACAGCCGGGCAGAGGCGGAGGCCATGTCGTCGCGGTCCAGATAATCGTTCGTATAGGCCAGCAGCAGGGCAT
>JBARXR010000020.1:0-22767 GCA_049647445.1 Jannaschia sp.
TGATGAACGGACTGACCCGCAGGGGCTTTTTGGCAACGGGAACCGCCACTCTCGGATTGGGGGTCATGCCACGTCCGGTGCGCGCGCAGTCGCAGGTGAGGCTGCAACTGTCCTGGTTGCACTCGACACAATTCGCCGGCAGCTACCTCGCCTTGCAGGAAGGGTTCTACGAGGGGCTGGAGGTGACGTTGCAACAGGGTGGACCGAATGCTCCGGTCGAGCCGCCCGTGGTATCCGGCGCCGCGCTGGTCGGAATTTCGGCCGCGGATTACACCGCCGCGGCAGTCGAACAGGGCGCGCCGTTCAAGATCCTGGGTGTGGCCATGCAGAACAATCCGTTCGCCATCGCGTCGCTGCCGGCCAATCCGGTCAACGCCCCCGCCGACCTGGTCGGGAAACGGATCGGGATGGCCCTGAGCAACACGCCTGTGTTGCAGGCGTTCTGCAGTCTCAACGGTCTCGACATCGATACGATCGAGATCGTTCCGACACAGTATTCGCCCCAACCCCTTGTCGCGGGAGAGGTCGATTGCCTGCTGTGCTGGGCCACCGATCTGCCCGTCGCGATGACGGTGCAGGGCGTCGAGAGCCTGACGATGCTTATGGCGGACCATGGCTACGCCGTGCATTCGCAGACCTATATCGCCACCGAAGACAGTCTTGCGACCCGGCGGGCGGACATCGTGGCGCTCATGGCGGGCGAGGCACGCGGCTGGGAGGTCTACCGCGCGGACACCGACGCGGCGGCGGCGCTGACGCTGGCGATGTTCCCGGACGCGGGCCTCGACCTCGAAACACAGCGCTTGCAGGCCGCGCGACAGGTGCCGCTGATGTTTTCGGACCTGACCGACGCGAACGGTTTCGGCTGGTGGACGGATGAGAGCGTCGCGGCCAACATCGAGACGCTCGCGCTTCTGGGGCGGACGGTCACGCCCGACCTTTGGGATCGCTCGATCCTCGAAGACGTCTACGGGACCTGACCCGTCGATGTCCGTTGCCGTCAGCTGCGAAGCGGTCGCCAAGGTCTTCGGCACGTCGATACAGGCCGTCAGTCCGATTGATCTCGACCTCGCCGCGGAACGGACAACGGCACTTGTCGGGCCTTCAGGGTGCGGAAAATCGACGCTTCTGCGGATGATCGCGGGGCTGGAGCAACCGACGTCCGGACGCGTCCTGATCGGCGGGCTGCCCCCGGCCGAGACGCTGCGCAAGGCCATGCTGTCCGTCGCCTTCCAGGACCCGTCCCTGCTGCCGTGGCGCACGGTGCGGCAGAATATCGAACTCGTCCTCGATCTGGCGCGTCGCCCGCGCGACCCGGCGGCGGTTGACCAGCTGATCCGACTTGTCGGGCTCTACGGGTTTGCCGACACACGCCCGGCAGCGTTGTCGGGCGGAATGCGCCAACGCGCCGCGATCGCCCGTGCGCTGGCGACGCAACCCGCGCTCTTGCTGCTGGATGAGCCGTTCGGCGCGGTCGACGAATTGACCAGACAGCAGTTGGCGCAGGACCTGCCGGCCCTCTGGGAGGCGCGGGGCACGACGACGCTTCTGGTGACGCACTCGGTCAGTGAGGCGGTGATGCTGTCGGACCGCGTTATCGTGCTGTCGCCGCGCCCGGCACGCATCATCGCGGATATCGCCGTGGACCTGCCGCGCCCCCGCACCGCCGACCTGGCCCGTGCCCCGGAGTTTGCGGCCGTGGTGGAGGAGGTCTTCACGGCGCTTTCAGAAGGCATGGCAGAAACATTGCCCAGTGCCGCACAATGATCCGTGCCTGTGTCGCCTCGTCTGTCGCGCTAGCCATCTGGGAGGTCACGGGACGCGTTCTGGCGGGAAGTTTCGTGCTTGCCCCGCCGTCTGCGGTCATCCTTTACCTGCATGACAATTTCTGGCTGATGGCGCGCGCCCTCGGCGTGACCCTGACCAATGCCGGCGCGGGCTTTTTGATCGGAAACCTCGCGGCCATCGGTCTTGCCGGCCTCGCGGTGGTCTGGCCGCGGAGCGACCGCATGATCCGGGGACTTGCCCTTCTGGTGTTCTGTTTGCCGCTCGTGGCGACGGGGCCCATCCTGCGGGTCATTTTCGGTCCCGGTCCATGGCCGCAGATCACCTTGGCCGCACTCGCCGTGTATTACACGACGCTGATCCCGCTTCTTGTCGGCCTGCGGGCCGTGCCGACGGACTGGCTCGACCTCGTGCGCAGCTACGGTCGCGGCCCGCTTTCGGCGCTGGTCAAGATCCGGGCGATGGCGGCGCTGCCCTATCTGGTCGCAGGTCTCCAGATTGCGGCGCCCGCGGCCTTCCTCGGGGCCATGGTCGGTGAATTCACGGGCGCGGAGCGCGGCATAGGTGTCCTGACGATCCGGGCGATGCGGGGCATGAATGTCGACATGACCTGGGCGCTGGCGACGGTGGCCACCGCCGTGGCGATGCTTGGCTATGTCGCGATAGGGGCTGTCGCGGGCCGCGTCCTGCGAGAGGAGCCGCCCGTGATCCTCGCCGCGCCGACAGCGGGCCCGAGAGGCGGTATCCGCGATGTGTTCGGGGTCACCGTGGCGGCGCTCCTCGTCTGGGCGGTGGGGTTGCACCTGCTGGGGCTCAACACCTTTTTCGCCAAGGGCCCATTTGACGTTTTCGCGGCGCTGGTGGCGGCACCCGATGCGGGCGCTACCCGTGCGGCCCTGCTCCGCGCCCTTGGTCAGACGGCGATTTTCCTGCTGCCCGGATATGCTGTCGGGCTCGCCTTCGGCGCCGGTCTGGCGATGCTTATCGTCCTTGTGCCTGCTGTCGCGGGGACAGCCATGCCGGTCGCCATCGCCCTCCGGTCGGTGCCCATCATCACGACGGCGCCTCTTGTCGTGCTGCTGGTGGGGCGGGGGGCCGTCGGCACGGTCGTTCTGGTGGCGATCATGGTCTTCTTTCCGACGCTGATCGCCTGTCTGCATGGTTTGCGGCAGGCTCCGGGTCGCGCGATGGACGTGATGGAGAGCTATGCGGCCAGCCCGCTTCAGCAACTTGTCCGGGTCCGCATCCCCGCCATGGTGCCTGCGTTCTTCGCCGCTGCACGCATGAACGTTCCGGCCTCGGTTCTTGCGGTCACGGTGGTGGAATGGCTTGCGACGGGCACGGGTATCGGTAGTGTCATGGCGCTGTCGGCCTCCGTTTCGGACTACGACCTTCTGTGGAGTTCCGTGGTCGTCGTGTCCGTCCTGTCCGTTCTTTTCTATGGTTGCGTCGGTCTGGTGGAGCGGCATTTCCTGACACTCTATGCGCCGGAGCAACTGACATGAAGCCCGCAGCCTTCGCCATTCCCGGTGATATCAACACCGTCACGGGGGGATACATCTATGAGCGGCGCCTGCTCGAAGGCTTGCGCGGGTCGGGGCGCGACGTGCGTCATATCGAGCTTCCGGCGTCATTTCCCGACCCGGACGCGCAGGCCATGGCCGAAGCCGTGGCGTCCCTGTGCGCCCTGGAGCCGGAGCGTTCCCTGATCCTTGACGGCTTGGTCATGGGCGCGATCGAGACGCGCGGACTGGCCCGGGTGCGTGCGCCGATCGTGGCGATGATCCATCATCCCCTCGCCCTGGAGACGGGTCTGAGTGCTGCGCGCCAGGCGCATCTGTTCCGGACCGAGCGGGACAATCTGGAGCTTGCGGCGCAGGTTCTCGTGCCAAGCGGCCACACGGCAGACATCATGACGCGCGATTATGATGTGGACGCCGACAAGATAACCGTCGTGCGTCCGGGCACGGACCGGCGGGTGCGGGAGCGTGCGCCGACGACCCCACCGCTCATCCTGTCGGTCGGCATCCTGCACCCGCGCAAGGGACATGACGTCCTGATCCGGGCACTTGCCGCGCTGACACGCCACGACTGGCACGCCGTGATCGCAGGTTCCGCCCATGACCCGGAGCATGCAGCGGATCTGGCGCGCATGGTCCGGGATCTGGATCTCGGGGACCGGGTTCGTCTGGCCGGGCGCGTTCCGTCTGCAGACCTCGACGCGCTCTATGCCAGGGCGTCGATCTTTGCCCTTGCCACGAGATACGAAGGATACGGAATGGTCTTCGATGAGGCGCTGACGTGGGGACTGCCCATTGTGTCGTGCACCGCGGGCGCCGTGCCGCAGACGGTGCCGAAGGGGGCGGGCGTGTTGGTGCCACCCGATGCGCCGGAGGCGTTCTCGCAGGCTCTGGGAGACGTGTTGGGCGATCCCGACCGGCTTGCCGACATGGCTGCACAGTCCCGGCGCGCGGGGCAGGAGTTGCCAAGCTGGCAGGATGCCGCACGGATTGCAGGTGGGGTTCTTGATGCGACCTAGCCGATCCGGGATCGGACGATCCCTCGATGTCTATTACCGGGATGCGGCGCGCACCGAACGCATGGACCGTCTGAACGCGCAGTTCGTGGCGAATGGATCCCTCGCCTTCGATATCGGCGCGCACGTGGGCGACAGAACCGCAAGTTTCCTGCGCCTTGGTGCCTCCGTCGTCGCCCTTGAGCCGCAGCCTCGGGTGTTTCGTGCGCTGAGGCTGATCCACGGCCGCACACGCGAAGCGGTCTTGCGGTGCGAGGCGGTCGGGGCGACGTCCGGACAGATCGGGATGTATCTGAACTCCGAAAATCCCACCATTTCGACGGCGTCGCATGATCTGCTGGCTTCCGCGAAGACATCGACGGGATGGCGGGACCAGGTCTGGGACGCGCGTATCGACGTTCCGGTCACGACGCTGGACCGGCTTGTCGCGGAGCACGGTTTGCCGGATTTCATGAAGATCGACGTCGAGGGGCATGAGGCAGAGGTCTTGGCCGGTCTGACGGTCGCCGTCCCGGCACTGTCATTCGAATTCACGACGATCCAGCGGGACGTGGCATATGACTGCCTTCGGAGGCTCGGCGAGCTTGGACCCTTCGAGTTCAATCTCAGCCTCGGTGAGGACCATGTGTTGCGGCACCGGAACTGGGTCAGCGGATCGGACATGGCGGCCGAGATCCGGTCCCTGCCTGAGCAGGCCAATTCCGGCGACGTCTATGCAAGATCGGTTCGCGACACCGCCTGACTGTCACGCAGCCATTTTGCAGGACGGGGCCCGGCGTCGCCGGTGAAAGGGCATCAGCAGGTTGTTCCGGCACGGCGCCGCGCACCTGTATCGTCCGGGTGCACTCCTAGGTTCGGTGCTTCGGGATCACCGGTCGAGGTCTGCCTTTCGCGACAAAAGGAAATCGCGGACATCGAGCGTCGTCTTCTCCTCCAACGAGACATATATCAGGACCATGTTGGTGCGCTCCGCGACCATCGGGCCGGGAAAGGGAAGATAGCTCAACTCCCGCGATCCGAAGGACGGCGAGGCCGTGCCGACCTGCCATTCGGTTTTCAGTTCCACATCCACCAGTTTCTGGGTCTTCGGCCCGCTTGCGCCCGGCCGCTCGAACGGCACCCCGGCGATGCGCAGGTAGGCCGATTTGTCCGCCGCCTGCACGAAGCCGTCGATGAATTGCGTGGCGAGGATCTGGATCGCCGCCGCTTCGTCGGCGTCATCGACATGGCTGTGCAGGTGGTCGGTCCGTGCGTGATTGTGGCCCGGTCCGTGCCCGTGCCCGTGCCTGTCGCCAGTCGGATGCGGGTGATCATGTGGCATTGGACCAGCGCTTTCCCTCGAACTCTCCGTGCGGAATCGTGACGGGCTTGTCGATGTGTCGCTTGTGGTCGCCCAGTTTGCCGCTCGCCACCAGCGACCCCAGAACGTCCACGATCACCCGCGTGCCCATGAGGGCCGTGATGTCGGACGTGTCATAGGGCGGAGAGACTTCGACCAACTCCATTCCGCAGATACCCTCGGCGGCGACCTTGCTGACCAGTGCCAGCGCCTCGCGCGGAAGGAAGCCGCCGGGTTCGGGCCACCCGGTCCCCGGAACGAAACCGCAGTCGATGCTGTCGATGTCGAACGACAGATAGACCATGTCGACGCCGTCCCAGGCCATCTCCAGAGCCATCTCGACGGTCTTGTCGATGCCCATGGCCTCCATGTCGCCCATTGTGATGATGTTCGTTTCCCGCTCGCGCGCGACTTTCACTGCCTCGCGGGGCACCTGCCATCCGCCGATGCCGATCTGGACAAGGTTCTTGGCGGGAACATTGGGCATGTTGGTGGCATGGAACCACGGCGTGGTGTGCATCCGCTCATCCAGGTCTTTCTCCTGTATGTCGGCGTGGCGGTCGAAATGGATGATCCCGATCTTCTTGGAGGTGCATTCGGCAATGCCGCGCACGCAAGGAAAGCCGATGGAGTGATCCCCGCCGATCATGATCGGCAGCGAGCCCGAGGAGGCGACGTGGCTGACCGCGCGGCTGATCTGGTCGAAACTTTTCTCGATGTTGGCCGGGATGGTGAACACGTCGCCCGCATCGCAAAGCGTCATCTGCTCGCGCAGATCGACGCCCAATTCGTAGTTGTAGGGGGTGTAGAGCGCGGAAATCTTCCGAAGGCCCTGCGGGCCGAAACGGGTGCCAGGGCGATAGGTGGTGCCGCCGTCGAACGGGATGCCGAGGATCGTGGCGTCGTAGTGCGACACCTCGGTCACGTCCTCGGCATACGGGGCCTTCAGGAACGTGTTGATGCCCGCATAATGCGGCAGCTCTCCACGGGCGAAGGTCGGGATCGACTTGTCCTCGATGCTGTCCGCCCCGGTCAGGCCCATGCGCAGGGCCCAGCGCCGCTCCTGGTCCCAGCCCACTTCGGGCAGATCGCCTTCGGCCTGCATGGCCTTCCAGCCGCGCAACCTGGTCAGGTCCGGGTGATGCCGACGCGTGGCTACAAGCTCTCCGTCGCCGGGATGGTGCGAGCGGGACCGCTCAGTGGGGCCGAAGAACATGGCTTTCCTCCTTGGTCGCCTGGAATGGGATGCCACCGTTGCGGGCATCAAAGTCGTAGGTGATGGTTGCGCCGATGGCATCCGGGAATTGCGGGTCCCAGCGGGGTTTGTCGAACACCAGCACTCGGTCGCCCAGCTTGAACCCTTCTTCGAGGTCGTGGGTGACCATGAAGACGGTCATGCCCGTCTCGGCCCGCAGATCCATCAGGAAAGCGTGCATCGACAATCGGGTGCCGGGGTCGAGGGCACCGAACGGCTCGTCCAGCAGAAGGACGCGTGGCTTCGCGGCAAGTGCCTGACCGATCGCCAGGCGCTGCTGCATCCCGCCGGACAGTGTCGCAGGATAAGCCCCCGCCACCGCAGCCAGACCGATCCGGTCCAGCGTGGCATCGGCACGCTCCAGCGCGGCGCGGCGGTCCGGTCCGAAAAAGCGGCCCCAGCGGGTCTTGAATGCTTCTCCGGCCACGATGTTCTCACGCACCGTGAGGTGCGGAAAGACGGAGTAGCGCTGGAACACGACGCCGCGTTCCAGCCCCGGCTCCACCGCAGGCGGATTGCCGTCGATGCGGATGGTGCCGCGGCTGGGCGTTTCCTGTGCCAGCAGCAGGCGCAGGAACGTCGATTTTCCGCATCCCGACGCGCCCACGATGGAAATGAACTCCCCTTCCGCGACGGTCAGGTTGACGCGTTCGAGGATCGGGCGCGTGCCGTAGGATTGAAAGATGTTCTCGGCGACGACGAAACTCACAAGCCCGCCTCAGCCCATGGGAACGCCTTGCGCGAGATTGTTTTCAGGATCCAGTCCAGGATGAAGGCCAGAAGCGTGATCCAGATCACGTAGGTCAGGATCACATCCATTGCGAGATAACGTCTGACAAGAAAGATGCGATAGCCGAGGCCCTGATCGCTGGCAATGGCCTCGGCGGCGATCAGGAACAGCCATGCGGGACCAAGCGACAGACGGATCGCCTGGATCAGGCGCGGCATGAGTTGGGGCAGCCCGACCCGCAGGACGATCACCCAGGTCGAGGCGCCGAGCGTTTCGGCCTTCACGATCTGCTCACGCGGGATTTCCAGTGTGCGGCTGCTCAGGTCCCGGATCAGGAACGGCAGGATGCCGATGACGATCAGGACGACCTTGGATAATTCCCCAAGGCCGAAGACGATGAAAAGGATCGGCAGGAGCGCGAGCGGCGGGATCATCGACAGGACCGCCACGAAACCCGACAGGGTTCTGCGCGCGAAAGGGAGCAGGCCGATCAGCAAGCCGAAGACGAGGCCGAAGAGCGCCGACAGTCCAACGCCGATCGCGAGCCGCCGCAGGGACGACGCCGTGTCGTGCCACAGAAGGACGCGGCCGGACCGACGGTCGCCTTCCGTGAAAAGCCGGGCCGCCGTGTCCGCGATCGTTGCAGGTGCAGGCAGAAGTTTGTCCGCCGGATTCTCCAACAGGCGGTAGTAGGACGCCAAGGCGTAGGCCAAGAACATCAGAGCGAAAGGAAGCGCGCCCAGAAAGACAGCCAGCGCAGGGCCGGGTTTTCGGTTGATCAGTCGCATCGAAACCTCCACCGCTTTCGCCCGCTACTCGGGCGAAAGCCAGGGTTCATGACCTAGAGCGCGCCGTCGGCGGCCATCTGCATGTACGAGGTGTCGAAGCGGAAGGTGACGTTGTTTTCGTCGCCCGTGATCGTTCCGTCGGGGTATTGGACGCCGACGAAATCGGCCGACGGTGCGCCCTCGCCGAGGATGCCTTTTTCGAACAGGAACTCGGCCACGTTGGTCATCGTCTCCGGCAGGGCTGCACCCGAGGTGAAGGCCACCGCCGCCGCCGGCTCATAGAACATCTCGGTCGAGGCAAGCTGAGCCTTGTAGCCGTCGAGATCGGTGCCCGAAGCCTCGGCCATCGCGGTCAGGGCCTCTTCGTCGCCAGCCGCCATCAGGCCCATGACCTCATACCATGCGCCGACGAGGGCCTTGCCGAAATCCGGGTTGGCGGCCAGCGTTTCGGTATTCACGACCATCAGGTCGATGATTTCGCCGGGAATGTCGGAGCTGTCGAACAGCATGTTGGCGCCCGGCTCCTCCATGATGGCCGACACAAGCGGGTTCCAGGTGACCACGGCCTCCACGTCGTCCGTGGCATAGGCCGCGATCATGTCCGCGTCGGAGGTGTTTATGACGCCCGACAAGTCCGCTTCCGTGAGCGAGACGGAGTCGAGCGCCCGGGCCAGAAGATAATGCGACACCGACAGCTCGACCAGATTGACGGGCCTGCCGGAAAGCGCCGTGATGTCACCCTCGCCCTTCAGGATCACCGCGTCATTTCCGTTGGAAAAGTCGCCGACGATCAAAGCCGTCGTGTCGACGCCGCCACCGGAGGGGATGGACAGCGTGTCCATGTTCGTTGCCGAGACGCCGTCGAATGCGCCTGCGGTGTACTGGTTGATCGACTCGACGTAATCGTTGATCTGCACGATCTCGACGTCGATCCCGTACTTGTCGGCCCATTTGTCCATGATGCCGCTGTCTTCGAGATAACCCCAAGGCATCCAGCCGACGTAGATCGACCAAGCCACCCGGAAGTCGGTCTTTTCCTGAGCGAGGCTGGGCGCGATGCCGGTCGCCAGAACGGTGGATGCCAGCGCGGCGGTCTTCAGCAGATCTTTCATAGTCATAGCAGTCCCCATGTTTCGTCGGTCCCGCCATGTCAGAAAGGTCGTGCCGCAGGCGGAACATCGAAAGTGAGAGCGCGGGCGAACCTACGCAGTGACCTCCCGGGATTTTGGCCCGCCGTGTACCAAGTGGAATTTGCCACGCTGGCGGCACTTCTCGGACCAGACAGTGCCGTTTCCGACACACGGAACCCTAAGTGCCCTGCACCTCCGACACTGCCCGTTTCCGTCGGAAAGCCGACTCCGGATCGTGGTAGGTCGTCGGTGCGCCGGGCATCTGCCCTAATATTGGGCACGGTCGGGGGTCTTTGCCCACGTTTACGCCTTGTCCAGGATGGATTTGTGGCGGGTGCCAGAAGCAAGCTGCGCCGAACGCCGGAGAGGCCCGATGCTCCGCAAGGCGATCTGCACGCTGTCGGGGATCAGGCCGCGCGGTCCAGTTCCGAGATCAGTTGGGCGGTCGTGACCTGCCGGCAATAGCCCTTGATGGCATTCAGGGAGGCCTTCTGGCGGGCTTCGGAGAACGTGGCACAGGCGTCCGTCACCTGGGTCACGAGATAGCCGAGGTCGCAGGCGTCGCGAACGGCGCTTTCGACACATTGGTCCGTCAGGACCCCGGAGAGGATCAGCTGCTGCACGCCGAGGTTCCGCAGGATGTAGTCGATATGCGTCGAGATGAAGACACTGGAGGAGGATTTGGGAAGCACGATCTCATCCTCGCCAGGTGCGATTTCGTCGATCACCCGACCGTCCCAGGACCCTTTTGGGATGTTGAAGCCGGTGATCTTGTAGTCCAGGCTGCGATCGCGTCCATCTTTGGTCAGGCTTTCGATCGTCGTGTACATGACCTCGATCCCGGCGGACCGGCACGCCTGCCTGAGCGCCTGCATCTTCGGCACGACATGGCCGGTCATCAGGTCAAGAAACGGCGCTTTCTTTTCGGCGCATTCCGCGGCGTCCATGGTGGTCCATTCGGCGCCATCCGGGTGGCACGAAAAGTTCTGGACATCGATGAAGAGCAGGGCCGCGCGGGCCGGACGGATCGGCACGTCGCGCGTGGTCGTCGACAGGAAGAGATCGGTCATGGAAACTCCAGTGTGCTGCAGGCAGCGAAAATCATGTCCGCCAGCGACGCAACAGCCGTCTCGGTCGCCAGAAAGTCGTTTCGCACCTCGATCAGGACATGCGGTATCCCGCGTGTCTCGGCGTGGTGAGGAATGGTATAGTCGGAGGCGTCTTCGATTTCATAGGGGTGGTTGATGCCCAAGGGGGCGACGTGCGGGATTGTCGCGAGATGCCGTCTCAGGGCGTCGAACAGCGGATTGGCCCGCCGCGCCAGCAAGCCGACCGGCCACGGGCGGATCGCCCCGTCCACGGCGCGCCTCGGATCGTAGCTGTGAACCGACAGGACACTGTGCGCTCCGTTGTTCAGGGCATCGGTCACGGCGGCGTGAAAGGGCGCGTGGATTTCAGTCCACCGCATCTCGCGGTCTTCCTGATCGATTTCGTTGCCGGGAACCGGCGTAATGTCGCTGATCCTTGGCACCAGGTCAGAGGCCTCCCACGGTCGGTTGCAGTCGATCACGAGGCGACTGAACCGCTGGGCGACAACCGTGGCATCAAGCCGCTCTGCGAGGGCGAGCGCAAGATCGAGGGCACCGGGATCCCATCCGATGTGCCGGTCGATCTGCCCCGGCGGCAAACCGAGGTCGCCCAGTTGCGCGGGAATGGCGCGGCCCGCGTGTTCCACCGTCAGAAGCCATCCCGATGAGCCCGGCCTGCACAGGACCGGGTCGGGGTCATCCCGCGACAGGAGGGGCCGTACCAGCATCCGTTCGTCCGACCTTGCGCCATAAAGCATTGCTATCCGGCCCGACTTTTCACACCCTGATCGCACGGCGCAAGAGGAGGCGATGATGACCGCAGCATTGACCATGGCCTGCACAAGCGATCTTGCGGGGCTGGTCCGCGGCAAGGGGTTCTCGACCGCCGATCTGGACGGCAAGATCGACCGCGGCTTGGGCTGGACGCCGACCAACGCGCTTATCACGTGTTTCGATACGATCGCGGAGTCGCCCTATGGTGCCCTTGGCGACATGGTCCTGTGGCCTGACCCGGATACCTTGGCCCAATGCGACCTTCCGGGCGGCAGGTCGATGTCGTTTCTGATGGGCGACATCAGCGATCTGGATGGTGGCCCCTGGGAATGCTGCACCCGAAACATCCTGAAACAGGCACTCACCCGGTTTACCGAGGTCAGCGGACTGGAGTTGCGGGCGACGTTCGAGCATGAATTCATGCTGTCCGGCGGATCCGGGACGCGCGCGTTCTCCCTGCAGGGCTTTGCCGAAGCGCAGCCCTTTGCCGACGCGCTCTTCACGGCACTCGACGGGGCAGGGATCACACCCGACAGCTTTCTGCGTGAATACGGACCCGATCAGTATGAGGTCACCTTGCCGCCCGTCGGGGCTCTGCGCGCCGCGGACGAGGCGGTTGTGCTGCGAGAGATCACGCGCGCGACGGCCACAGCGATGGGCCGGGCTGTGACTTTCTCGCCGTTGGTCGGGCCCGAGGTCGTCGGCAACGGCGTGCATGTACACTTCAGTCTCTGGACGACATCCGGCCAGCCCGTGACCCATCACCCCGAGGGGCAGAATGGACTTTCCGCGCCTGCCTCGGCGTTCATCGCGGGTGTCCTGCGGCATCTGAACGCGGTCTGTGCCTTGACGGCACCGTCGGCTATTTCGGCCCTGCGTCTTGTGCCGCATCGCTGGAGTGCGGCCTACAACAACCTCGGCGCGCAGGATCGCGAGGCGGCCATCCGCATTTGCCCGGTCAGTGCGAAAGACCCGGAGGCGAGAGCGCGCCAGTTCAATTTCGAGTTCCGGGCCGCCGACGCCGCTGCCAGTCCGTATCTGACACTCGCCTCCATCGTCGCGGCGGGCACCCTGGGCCTTGCGGAAGGCCTTCAGGCCCCCGCGGCGACAGAGAAAGACCTGTCCTTGCTCTCCGAAAGGGACCTGACGGAGCGGGGTCTGAAGCGCGTGCCGGAAAGCCTGACTGCGGCGCTGGAGGCATTCGCGGCCGACACGGCTCTGAGGGGCGTCTTTCCCGGACGCTTCGCAGACATCTATCTTGCTCATAAAAAGGGCGAATGGGCACACGTTGCGGACATGACGGAGGAACAACGCTTCGCCGAGTACCGAGCCATGTATTGACTTGCGCAGGGCACCTGCGAAGATGCGCTATGTGAATAATTGTTCGCAATACGCACAGGGGGATACCTTTCCATGAATAAAGATCGTGCTCTTTCGCAGCTCGCGGCCCGCAATCCGCTGAGCCGTCCGATGCAACACTCGTCGCACCGTCGCAAATTCCTGAAGAACATGGCGGCAGGCGTTGCCGCCGCGGCGCTTCCCACCGGCCTTGCGGCACAATCGACCCGTCCGTTGTCCCTGTTGACATGGGATGCCTATGCCGACCCGAACCTTCTCGACCTCTGGAAGGCGCAGACCGGCGTGGACGTCCGGTACGAGATCCACATTTCGGACCCGAGCTCCGTCAATCGCCTGCGCGCGGGCGAGACATCGGTCTGGGATTTCATCAACGTCAACAACCCATGGGCACGCAACATCATGTGGCCCGCCGGACTGATCAGGGAGCTGCCCCGCGACCGGTTCGAGCCGCTCTATTCCGAGATGAAGCCAAAGTTCGAGGCGCCCTACAAATGGGCCATGAGCGAGGACGAAGAGCATCTGCTCGGCATCGTGCAGCGCTATGAAACCTTCGACTTCGTGGTCAATCCCAACGTCATTTCGCCAGCGCTTGCGCAGGATGAAGGCTGGGACCTGTTCAACAACCCCGACTTCGCCGGTCGCTACGGCATCCTGGCCTACGAGGACTGGAACGTCATGGATATCTGCATGGGGGCAGGGGTCCATCCGTTCCGCGAAAAGACCGAAGAGGACGTCGCCAAGTTCGAGGCGACCTGCAAGCTCTGGATCGACAACGCGGCATTGATCACGACCGATTTCGTCCAGTTGAACCTTGCGATCCTGAACGGTGAGATCGACATGTACTTCACCGGCGGGACGTATACGACCGCTGCCGCACGGCTCGAAGGGATCACGGAGCTTTATGCGATCACGCCCAACAGCGGTCCCGCCGACGGCAAGGGCGGGATCAACTGGATCGAGCTCAATTCCGCCGTCAACAATCCGGATTTCCAGGAAGCGACGTTCGACTGGCTGGAATTCATCACGACCGTCGATGCCGCCGAGCTTGTGGCGCGCGGAAACGGCAATCTCCAGCCGGTCAGCCAGATGTCCAACCCCGACCTGATGGCGCGGTTCTCGTCCGACGAACTTGCCGCGATCCAATGGGACGAATTCGACCAGCGGATCGCCAACGCCGTCGAGTTCGACATCGTGCCCGACTACGACCGCCTCTACGATATCTACTCCGCCGCGATGCGCGACCGGGGCTGACGTGTCACCGGACACCGTGACAGCAGAAGGCCGGCCAGTGATCCTGTCACTGGCCGGTCTGTCGAAGACGTTCGGGACGACGAAGGCCGTCGACGACATCTCGCTTGCGATCCCGGAAGGCGAGTTCCTGACGATCGTCGGCCCGTCCGGAAGCGGCAAATCCACCCTTGTGCGCCTCTTGGCCGGGCTGGAGACTCCGTCCGCGGGCGATCTGTTCCTGCGCGACAAGCGCATCACGCAGATGCCCGCGAACAAGCGCCCGACAGCCCTGGTGTTTCAGTCGCTCGCGCTGTTCGATCATCGCACCGTGGGCCAGAACATCGAATTCGCGATGAAGATGAAGGGTGTGGCAGCACCGGCGCGCCGCGAACGCGCACGGGAGTTGCTGGAGCTTGTCCGGCTGCCGGCCGATTACTACGGTCGCTCCGTCACGCAATGCTCCGGCGGGGAACGCCAGCGCGTGGCACTGGCCCGCGCTTTCGCCTCGGACCCTGAAATCCTGTTCTTCGATGAACCGCTCTCGGCCATCGACTACCGCCTCCGCAAGACTTTGGAAGTCGAGTTGAAGGAGCTGCACCAACGGACGGGGCGCACGTTCGTCTACATCACCCACAGCCTTGAAGAGGCGATGGTGATGTCCGACCGCATCGCCATCATGCAAAGCGGCCGCATCATCCAGACCGGGACCCCGACCGAGATATACGGCGCCCCGGCAAACCGTTTCGTGGCGTCCTTCATGGGAGAAGTGAACATTCTGACCGTTGAGCGCGACAGTGCAGGGCGGACCATGTTCGCCGGGATCGGCCAGCCGGTATCGGATGCGAGGGGGGCCTATGCCATGATCCGTCCCGAAGCGCTGGCCGTCGGTCCGGGCGAGGTGACGGCCCGGCTGACCGTCACGCAGCATTTGATGCTCGGATCCCGCACGCAGGTGCATCTGATGTCCGAGTCCGGTGCGACCCTGATCTCGGAGGTGCCCGGCGGCGCCCCGGACTTGCGGATCGGCACGACCCACGCGTTTTCCTTCGCGGCGGGGGATATCGCGTGGATGGACGCATGAGACGTCCATCGTCGCCGGGACCGTGGTTCGCGGCGCCGGTGGCGCTGTTCATGATGGTGTGTTTCGCGGCGCCGATCATCATCGTGACTTGGTACAGCCTCATGCCAAGCCGGACCTTCGGGCTGACCGGCGACCTGACGCTCGCGAACTATCGTGCCGCCGTCGTTGATGGCTATGCCCGGCCGCTCATGTGGTCGCTGATCGGGGCAGCCACGACGACAGTGGTCACGGCGCTGCTGGCGTGGCCCACGGCCGTGGTCCTGCATCGCCACGCCGGCAAATGGGCCTCGGTCACTTCGGCCCTGATCGCCTTGCCGATCTTCATCTCCGAGAGTGTGCGCCTGTTCGGCCTGTCCGTCTTCCTGATGCCGCGCGGCGGCATTCTGGCCGGATCGCTCGATGCGGTCTTCGGCATCCAGATCGGCTCGATCCTCAACACATGGACCGCGGCGCAATTGGGAATGATCTATATCCATCTGCCCTTCATGCTGTTCCCGCTGCTTCTCGGGATCAGTCTCATACCGCTCGACCGGATCGAAGCTGCGCGCGACCTCGGCGCGACCCGCTGGCAGTCCTTCCGGGAGATCGAACTGCCGCTTGCGGCACCGGGGCTGATGATCGGCGCGCTGCTGACCTTTGTCCTGTGTCTTGGTGCCAACGCCGAAGCGGCCATCCTCGGGGGCCGGGCGGTCACGGTCATCACGGCGGCAATCGAGCAGCGGTTCAACTATGCGCAGGACTGGCCGATGGGGGCAGCGCTGACCGTCATCATCATCGCCGTGACGGCGCTCGTGGTCTTGCCGGTGCTCGCACGCCTCGACCTCAACAAGTTGACCGGCAGATGAGGCACAGTCGGCACAGCGGGGCGCTGCGCGCGCTTTGGGTCGTGGCGATCCTCGCATTCCTGTATGTTCCGATCGTCTCGGTCGTGCTCGCATCGCTGTCGAACTCCCGTTACATGCGCTTCCCGCACCGCATCTGGACGCTGGATGCCTATCGCGAAGCGATCGCCTCGTTCACGACATGGCAGATCCACGCGATCTCATTCTGGATCGCGGTTTTCGTGATCATCTTTGCCGTTATCCTCGGAACGCTGGGCGCAGTCGCCTTCGCGCGCTTCGACTGGCGCGGCCGAAGCCTTTTTCAGCGGCTTCTCGTGCTCCCGATCTTCTTTCCGCAGCCGGTTCTGGGATTGGCGCTGTTGCTGTCGCTGAACTCGGTCGGACTTTCGCCAAGCTGGAAGACGACGATCGTCGCGCATCTGGTCTGGATCGTGCCGATCGTCACGCTGGTCATCTCGATCCGTTTCTTCGGCTACGATCCCGCTCAGGAGGAGGCAGCGCGTGATCTCGGCGCGAACTCCTGGCAGGTCATCCGCGAAGTGACGCTTCCGGCGCTTTGGCCGGGTATCCTGTCGGGTGGCTTGTTCGCGTTCCTGTTGTCGTGGTCGAACCTGCCGCTGTCCGTATACACCTCCGGGCCGGATACGCCGCTGCCGGTCTGGCTGTTTTCGAGGACAGCTACAAATTATTCCCCGCTGGTCCCATCCGTGGCCGTGATCGGGACGGTCATATCGGCACTTCTGGTGGTTGCGCTGGCCATCATCCTGTTTGCGGTTCGATGGTTGCGGGCAGGTGCCATATCCCGCTCGTCCTGAGCACGCTTGCCATCCACGCTTTTGCACTTGAAGCCAAGCACGTCGCAGGGGTCCGGTTTATCCCGTTTCTCCGGTCTGCATCTTCGGGCGCGCCGGCGTCTTGCGAAAGGCGACAGGCGATTGCCCTGTCCACCTGCGGAAGCTTCTCGAAAAGCTGTTGGCATCGCGGTAGGCCAGAACACCTGCGATCTCGTCGGCGCGCAAGTTGGTCTTGGTCAGATAGCGGATCGCCAGATCGCGCCGAGTGTCATCAAGAACAGCCTGATACGACGTGTCTTCTTCGCGCAATCGCCGCTGCAACGTGCTGCGGCTGATCCCGAGCGTGAGGGCCACATCCTCGGCCCCCGTGCGGCCGGCAGGCATCAGGTCGACCAGGGCGCCCTGCACCCGCTCGGTGACGGGCCGACGGTCGTTCTGTGCCGCTAGCTGAAGCTTGAGATCCGCCTCGGTATCGGCCCAGAGGGCCGGATTTTCGGAAATGAACCTGCGTTTCGCGTCTTCCGGCGAAAACACGGCGTAGGCGACATGCGACCGCTCCGGCATGATCCCCAGATGACCGGCGATCATGCGCCGCTCCTCCTCGGGTGCATCGAAGCCCGCCGCAACCGGGCAGACGCGATGGGCGGTCGCGCCGCGAATGTTCTCAAGCGCAACGACGAGTTGCAGGGCGCCAAGACTCGGCGGCATGGGAACAGTGGTATCGGCGCTGTCGAATTCCAGTCTCAGAAGGGGACCATCCCGGAACACCCGCATGACCGTGGGGCCGAGCAGCGACTTGAATCGCGCCAGACGCATGAGGCCGGTTTCCAGATCGGGTGCGCAGGACATCGTGAAAAAGACCGGGATCACCGGTCCACGCGAAATCGCCACACCCAAGTGAAGAACATAATCGGGGCGCGGCGAAAGCACCGCCATCGTGTTCCAGCAATCGAAATATTGCTGCGCGGTCCCGCGTATCTCGGTCCGGCCATATGGAAGCGCGCCAAGACCAGCGTTCTCCAGCATCACCTTCGGATCGACGCCGAGGATCCGGCAGGCCACATCTGTCGCCATGAAAAGGGAATAGGTCGGTGAACTGTCCATGTGCCCGGTCTCGAAATCTGTCGGCGGTGGATGCCATGGGGCGGCGGCAACGACCAGACGTGGAAGCAAGTCTGACCGGAATTGCCTGCCATTGACCACATATGCATATCGCCGCGTGACATGGCGAGACCTAGTTTGAAAATTGAAGAACGGAGCCTCGTTCGCCAGCCGACTGGAGAAAGCCATGGACCTTACGATAAACGGCAACAGTCACGTGGTGGACCTTCCGGATGACATGCCTTTGCTCTGGGCCCTGCGGGACGGCCTGAATATCACCAGCGTCAAGTATGGTTGCGGTATCGCGCAATGCGGCGCCTGCACGGTTCATATCGACGGCGAGGCCGTGCGATCCTGCCAGGTAGCGCTGGCCGACGTCTGGGGGGAAATCACGACGATCGAGGGGCTGGGCACGCCCGATGCCTTGCACGCCGTGCAGAACGCCTGGATCGCCCATCAGGTGGCGCAATGCGGTTACTGCCAATCGGGCCAGATGATGCAGGCCGCCGACCTTCTGGCCCGCAACGCAGAACCCACGGATGACGATATCGACGCCGCGATGTCGGGCAATCTGTGTCGCTGCGGCACCTATCCGCGGATCCGCGCTGCGGTTCACACAGCCGCCACCGCGATGCGGGAAGCGTAAGGGATGGGCCGCGCCAGAACCATCGCCCGCCGCAGTTTCCTAATCGGGTCGGCCGCTATTGTCGGCGGGGTCGCCTTCGGGGCCTATTTCGTCAGTCGCCCCACGCCCAACCCCTTGCTCGATGATCTGGGCGAGGGCGAGGCGGCCTTGACCCCCTTTGTCAAGATCACGCCAGACGGAATCACGCTGATCGTCCCGCGCGCCGATGTGGGGCAGGGGATCGCCTCGACCCAGGCGATGCTGATCGCCGAGGAACTCGATATCGATCCCGCCACCGCCACGCTCGACCCCGGCCAGCCGCATCAGGCCTATTTCAACGGGCGCGTCGCAGCCGACGGTCTGCCGTTTCCGGCATGGGAGCATGGGCCCGTGGCTCGGACGGTGCGCGACCTGATGATCAACGTCTCGCGCCTGACGGGGTCGCAGTTCACCGGCGGATCGTCGTCCACCGCCGACCTGCACGAAACCCTGCGCCGCGCCGGGGCCACGGCGCGCGAAACGTTGAAGGCCGCAGCATCCGCGCGTACGGGTGTGGCCGCTGCAGATTTGCGAACCGAAGATGGTCACGTCGTCCTGCCAGACGACACCCGCATCGCCTATACCGACCTTGCCGCCGATGCGGCGGCGATCGAACCCGTGACCGACGTGACGCTCCGGCCCGCCTCGGAATGGCGCCACCTGGGCAAGCCGTATCAAAGGCTCGACATCCTCGCGAAATCGACCGGCACGCAGAAATATGGCATCGACGTGGTCCTGCCCGGTATGCTGCACGCCACGGTACGCGCCAACCCGGGGCGCGGCGGCGGCATGGCGCGCTACAGTAGCGATGCGGCCCTTGCGATGCCGGGGGTGCGGTCGGTCGTCGAGGTGAACGAGGGCCTCGGCGTCATCGCCGACAATACATGGTTCGCCTTCAAGGCTGCCGAGGCGCTGGAGGTTGACTGGTCCGCCCCAGACTATCCGGCCAGCAGCGCAGAGATGTGGCAGGTGCTGGACGATGCGCATACCGAAGACAATCGCAACAGCCGCCTGCGCGACGACGGCGACGTCGAAGCGGCACTTGCCGGGGCCGAGATCGTCGCGGCGGAATACCGCACGCCTTACCTCGCCCACGCCCCGCTCGAGCCGCTGAGCGCGACCGTTCTGGTTGAAGCGGACCGGGTCACGATCTGGACCGCGACGCAGGTGCCGCATGTCATTCGCGACGACGCTGTCGCGTTGACCGGGCTGGGTCCCGATCAGGTCACTTTGCACGTGCTGTCCGCAGGCGGCAGTTTTGGCCGCAGGCTCGACCGCGACTACGTGGTTCAGGCGATCCAGATCGCCGCGTCGATGCCCGGCACGCCGATCAAGACCACCTGGAGCCGCGAGGAGGACATGACCCATGATTTCCCGAGGCCTCTGCACATGGCCCGTGGGCGCGGCGCCGTGGCGGATGGTCGCGTGCTGGCCTGCGATCTCGACACGATCAGCCCGTCTTTGGTGCAATCCTGGTTTGGTCGCGTCTTTATCGTGCCGCCCGGGCCGGACGTGATGCTGGTCTGGGGAGCGTTCGACCAGCCCTACGCCATCCCGAACTACCGCGTGACGGGCTATGCCGCGCCGCCCATGGTGCCGGTCGGGTCGTGGCGCTCGCCCGGGGCCTGTTCCAACAGCTTTTTCCACGAAAGCTTTCTGTCGGAGCTGATCCACGCCGCGGGGGCCGATCCACTGGAGGAACGGCTGCGCCTGATCGACGATGCCGACAGCCGCGGCGTGCTTGAGGCGGTGGGCGAGATGTCGAACTGGGCTGGGGCCGACATCGGGCCGGGGCGCGGACGTGGCATCGCCTTTTCCCACACCCACGGCGTCCCGGTGGCCGAGGTTATCGACGTGACAATGACCGAACAGGGCATCCGCATCGACGAGGTCTGGATCGCCGCCGATTGCGGCACCGTCTTTGACCCTATCAATGCCGAGGCGCAACTGACAGGGGCCTCTATTTTCGGTCTGGCCCACGCGATGAACTGCGAACTCACGTACGAGAACCACGCGGTCCAGCAGACCAATTTCGACGGGTTCGAGGGCATGCGGCTTTATCAGACGCCGCGGTTCCATACGCAACTTCTGGGCTTCGCCGAAGAGGTGCGTGGGCTGGGGGAGCCTGCAACGGCGCCTGCGGCCCCCGCGCTGGCCGATGCCATCTTCGCGGCAACGGGCCTGCGCCTGAGGGAAATGCCGTTCAGCAAAACGGTGGATTTCGCATGAGGTCCGGCCTGCGTCTTCCCATGGTCGTCGCTGCCAGTTTCGTGCTTGGCACACTTGCTCTGGCCGAGGGCGAACATGGCCTCGACCTCTCGACCCTGCCAGAGGCGGGCTCTGTCGCGCCCGAGGACGGGCTGGATGCGTGGGACAGCATCCACACGGTCCTCACCCATCCCCGCTGCCTCAATTGCCATGTCGGGTCAGACAATGTCCCCCTCTGGGGCACGGCCGAGACTCCGGATCGCATCCACGGCATGGCGATCAACGCCGGTGAAAGCCGGATCGGGGTCGAAACACTGTCCTGCAGGACCTGCCACCAGACGTCGGCCCGCCCGAACACCGTCGCCCACGCAGCCCCGCATACCGGCATGGACTGGCAGCTTGCCCCGGCTGAATTCCAGTCGACCGACCGTAGCAGCGCCGAGATCTGCGCCCAGATGCGCGACCCCGCCCGGAACGGCGGGCGCGACGCGGCGGGGCTGATCGAACATATCCTGCACGATGCCGAAGTGATCGGCTTCATCACCTGGAGTTTCGACCCCGGCGCGGGCCGCGACCCCGCCCCGGGCAGCCTGCAGGCGCATCTGGAGGACATGGCGATCTGGACAGCCGCCGGGATGCCCTGCCCGGCAGGGTGATCGCACATGCACCGCGATTCCACGCGCCAAACCCGAACGAATGCAGTCTAGACGCACACAGAAACTACGCGCCCTACAAAACCCCACCGGAAAGGCATGACCCATGACAGTAACCGCGTACCCCAAGGACCGGACGGCAGTTCTTTGTATCGACCCCTACAACGACTTTCTCGCAGAGGGCGGCAAGATGTGGCCGGCCCTGAGCGAGGTCGCCACGTCGGTCGGCCTTCACGCCAACCTGGCTCAGATCCGGGCGACAGCGCGCGAGGCGGGCTTGCCGATCTTCATTCTGCCCCATCACCGGCACCACGCCTCGGACTTCGAGGGGTGGGCGCACCTCACACCGTCCCAAGCCGCGGCGCATCAATACCAGTTGTTCGCCGAAGGCAGCTGGGGCGGTGAATGGTACGACGGGTTCGGTCCGGAAACCGGCGACATCATCGTCAAAGAACACTGGGGGGCGTCCAGCTTTGCCAATACCGACCTTGACGTACACCTGCGCCAGCACGGGATCACCCATGTCCTCTTCATCGGCCTGATCGCCAATACCTGCATCGAGACGTCAGCGCGCTATGCGGCCGAACTCGGCTACCACGTGACGCTGGTGCGTGATGCAACGGCGGCCATGTCGGAGGACGCCATGCACGCCGCCCATGAGATCAACGGCCCGACCTACGCGCACGCCATTCTCACCACGGCTGAGGTTGTCGAGCGTTTGGTGCGCGAGGACGCCGCATAGTTGAGGACCACGCAGCAACGACGCTTGAAGGGTTTCACGCCCACTAAGGCGTTCTGCCCTTCGCTTTTCTCGCCATCTGACGCGAGGCCCAAAAAGTCGTTTGGCAAGGAAACACTTGTTCAACCAAGAATGGAGTCATCCCATGTTCGACATCGGAGAAGTCACGGCAAAGGCCGTCATAAACGCACCCATCGAGGCGGTTAATCTGGGTGACTGGATGTTCACAATCACGGCTGAGGAATACGCGGCGTGTGCCGAGGGGCATCAAGGTGCCGCGCAAGGGCAGTTGGCCTCGGGCAAACGGTTCTCCGTCAATCTGGAGGTCGTGGGCGGGACGTTCATGGTGCAGCACTATGTCGAACAGGTCGCGCAAAGAGATCACGTCATAGGCTTTTCCCCCAACACCACTTTCTTTCTCAGCGATACCGACTGCGTCTTTGCGCAGATCACGTGGGAGCTGAAGGTGGCAAGGATCGATGACAAGAGCTGCGAGCTCACCTGCAGGGTTTTTGCGGAAAGTGACAACGAAACGTTCGTCGCCGGGCTGAAAAAGGCCGCCGCAGAAAACCCCGGTGAGAAAAGCGCCCTTCATCACCACATCGAGGAGGAATCTCCGATGTTCGCGCGAGACATCGAGCGCAAGGCATTGGCCGGTGTCTGGAGGTCCT
>JBARXR010000021.1:0-6231 GCA_049647445.1 Jannaschia sp.
GTCCAGTGGCGGTCCGACCCGCATCATCGTCTCGTTCATCGCGTCCAGCGCCCGGACGGCGGACACGTCCTGTGCGGCGGGCCAAGTCAGCATGTAGCCGAAGATATGACCTTCCTCGAGACGCACCGTGACCTGCGTCGTCTGTCCCCGTGCCTCCCCGCGGATGGAAAAGCTCTCCCGCTCCCGCGCGCGGGGCCCTTCGGCTGGAACCACGTCGAGGGTCTGGAGGATTTCGTATAGACCGGCCAAAGCCGCCCCGTCGCCCGGCTGGCTGATCAGCGACAGGCGCATGCCGCTGTCACCTTTCGGCAGGAAATGCACGAACGGCGCCTCGATGCGGTCGAAGGTCACGAGGCCGAGCGGGGCGACCATCGACAGCCCTGCGTCCTCCTGAACCAAAGGCTCCAGTCCCAGGGCGGCTTGCGCGGCGCGATAGGTGCCCATCAACTGTCCCCGCTGCCGCGTCGTCAGGATGCCCGTCGCCTCGAGGCCCGCGTCCCGCTGCCATGCCGCCATCGAATTGCGTGTCCCCCTGCCGTAGTCCCCGTCGATTGCCGCCGCATAGAACCCGAACCACTGCAGCGCCCGCTGAAGGTCCATCTTCTCGTCCCGCGTCAACAATGCTTCGGAGCGCTGCGCCTCCCTCGGGGTTTCCTCGATCTCGGTCACGGGCGCGGGCGGCGTGTCGAGCGTAGGGGCCAGCGGAGTCGGCACGGCGGCAACGTCGGGCGTCTGCGCGACGCCCAACGGCCAGAACCTGTCTCGATAGCCGCGACCGTCGCTCACATAGCTGTCGCGCGGGATCAGGCCGTCGGTCCGCAAGTCGGCCAGCCGCTCCCGCGCTTCCGCGGCCGAATACGGACCAAGCGTCAACGCATACCAGCCGCCGCCGATCGCGAAGCCATTGATGTCGTTCAGGATGCCACCGTAAGCCCGCGCCCGTCCTTCGGCCTCCCGCAGGTTCGGGTGCGCCTCGATCTGAACCCAGGCGGCCCCGTCCTGTGCGCGCAGCGGCCCGCCGAGGAAGACAATCAGGATCATGACTGCGGCGATCAAAATACGCATTCGGGCTATCCTCGATCATGCTTCGTCGGAAACGTCGGCGCGTTTCTTCATCATCGCGGGCAAAAGGAAAAGGCCCGCCGCCATCCGCCGGGCCGCAACGGCCCGCGTTGACCCGCGATGTGTTGCCGCATAGACGCGGTGCCGACACAGTCCCGGAGACGCGCATGTCCGCCCAAGACGCCCCCAGATCCTTTCAGGAGATCATCCTGCGGCTGCAATCCTATTGGGCCGCGCGGGGCTGCGCTATCCTGCAACCCTACGACATGGAGGTCGGCGCGGGCACCTTCCATCCGGCCACGACGCTGCGCTCGCTCGGATCGAAGCCTTGGGCCGCCGCCTATGTCCAGCCGTCCCGCCGCCCGACCGACGGGCGCTATGGCGACAGCCCGAACCGATGGCAGCATTATTACCAGTTCCAGGTCCTGATCAAACCGTCACCGCCCGATTTTCAGGAGCTGTATCTCGGCTCGCTTCGGGCGATCGGGATCGACTTCGACCTGCACGACATCCGCTTCGTCGAGGACGACTGGGAATCGCCGACGCTTGGCGCGTGGGGCCTCGGCTGGGAGGTCTGGTGCGACGGGATGGAAGTCAGCCAGTTCACCTATTTCCAACAGGTCGGCGGCCATGACTGTCACCCGGTCTCCGGCGAGCTGACCTATGGCCTCGAACGTCTCGCGATGTATGTCCTCGGGTGCGACGACGGCAACGAGATGCCGTTCAACGACCCGCAATGCCCTATCCCGCTGACCTATGGCGACGTGTTCCGCGAGGCGGAGGCGCAATACGCGCGTTGGAATTTCGACGTGGCCGACACGACGGTCCTGATGCGGCAGTTCGAGGAGGCGGAGGCCCATTGCCACCACATCCTGTCGCTGCCGGCCGACGATCCGAAGACCGGCAAGCGCATCGTCATGGCGCAACCGGCCTATGACCAGTGCATCAAGGCGTCTCACATCTTCAACCTGCTGGACGCGCGCGGCGTGATCTCGGTCACCGAACGCCAAAGCTACATCGGACGCGTCCGGACGCTTGCCAAGGCCTGCGCGGATGCCTTCGTGCGGACAGAAGCGGGTGGCTGGACCTCCGACACAGCCTGACGAACTCCCCTGCCGCCCCTCGCTTGCCCCGCGCCCTTGCCCGGTGTAACCCGCGCCGGCACCCCAACCGCCGAGGCCACACCCGTGGGCAAAGTCGTCGTCATCGCCGTGATCCTCGCCGCCGCTCTGGGCGGGTTCGGCATCTGGTACACGAATACCCGCGCCTTCTATGCGCCGGTCGATGGCCCGGTGACGCTGACCTTGGCGCGGGGCGACCTGTTGACGACGCTTGCCGCAGCCGACGTACGGGCCATCGCGTCGACCTCCTCGCCGCTGGGATTTCGGGCCTGCTTCACCCACACGCTCGACCTCGCAGCCGTCCCTGATCTTGCGGACGTGCGGCCCGATGCCACGCCGACCGTCGCGCCCGGCTGGTTCGACTGCTATTCCGCCGAGACCGTCTCGGACCTTCTCGCATCCGGCGGGGCCAAGGCCTTCACCGCCTACCCGAACGTGGCCTTCGGGGTGGACCGCGTCGTCGCGCTGACGCCGGACGGGCGCGGTTGGGCCTGGAACGAACTCAACGAATGCGGGCGCAAGTCCTATGACGGCACCCCTGTGGGCGAGGCTTGCCCCGACCGCGCGACCTATGCCCCCCTGACCGAAGGCAGCCTCTGATGCCCGACCTGCTGATCGAACTCTTCTCCGAGGAAATTCCCGCCCGGATGCAGGGGCGCGCAAGCGCTGACCTGCGAAAGCTGGTGACAGACGGACTGGTCGAGGCCGGTCTGACCTATGCCGGGGCCGTCGCCCACGCCACGCCACGCCGCCTTGCCTTGTCGGTGCAGGGCCTGACCGACGCCAGCCCCACCACGACCGAGGAGCGTCGCGGCCCCCGCGTAGATGCCCCCCAAAAGGCGCTCGAAGGATTTCTGCGCTCCACCGGCCTGACCCGCGAGCAATTGGAGGAGGTGGACGACAAGAAGGGCCGTGTGTTCATCGCGCGGATCACGAAACCGGGCCGCCCGGCGGCGGAAATCGTGGCGGACGTCCTCGACACCACCATCCGGAATTTCCCGTGGCCGAAATCCATGCGGTGGGGCGACGGCAGCCTGAAATGGGTCCGCCCGCTCCGCTCCATCCTGTGCATCCTCACGCGGGAGGACGGGACCGAGGTCGTCCCCCTGACCGTCGACGGCCTGACCGCTGGAAACACGACCGAAGGCCACCGCTTCATGGCGCCCGGGACGTTCCGCGTGACCTCTTTCGACGACTACGATGCCAGGCTGAAACGCGCCTTCGTCGTCCTCTCGGCCGAGGAGCGCGCTGACGCCATCTGGCAGGACGCCACCAATCAGGCCTTCGCCGCCGGGCTGGAGGTGGTCGAGGACACGGGCCTGCTGGCCGAGGTCGCGGGCCTCGTCGAATGGCCCGTCGTCCTGATGGGGGCCATCGCGCCGCAGTTTCTGGACCTGCCGCCGGAGGTGCTGCAAACCTCCATGCGCGAACACCAGAAGTTCTTTTCGCTAAAGGACAAGTCCGGCCGCATCACCCATTTCATCACCGTCGCCAACCGGCCCACGGCAGACGACGGTGCGACGATCCTCGCAGGCAACAACCGCGTGCTGTCGGCCCGTCTGGCCGATGCCGTGTTCTTCTGGGAGAACGATTTGCGCGTCGCCAAAGCGGGCGGCGACTGGGCCGCCCCGTGGCTCGACAAGCTGGCCAACGTCACCTTCCACGCCAAACTCGGGTCGCAGAAGGACCGCATCGAGCGCGTGGCCAGCTTGGCCCGCGAAATCGCGCCCTCCGTCGGGGCCGACCCCGATCTGGCCGAGCGCGCCGCCCGGCTTGCCAAGGCCGACCTGTCGTCCGAAATGGTCTATGAGTTCCCCGAATTGCAGGGCCTGATGGGCCGGTATTATGCCGAGGCCGCTGGCGAAGCGCCGGAAGTTGCGCTGGCTGCGCAGGAACACTACTCGCCGCTCGGGCCGTCCGACGACGTGCCGACCGCGCCTGTGTCGGTGGCCGTGGCGCTAGCCGACAAGCTGGATACGTTGGCCGGGTTCTGGGCGATTGATGAGAAGCCTACGGGGTCGAAGGACCCTTATGCGTTAAGGCGGGCGGCGCTTGGAAGTGAGCGCCTTCTGATCGATAACGCTATCTCCTTAGCTATTCTCGGATTTATAGCGATAAGTGTAGCTGTTCATCTTGGTCGCCTAAAAGGCATTCGTCTCGCTCAGATTACGAAGACAAAGATGTCCTTAAACGATCTATTGAAGGCTGATCCAACTGCGGACAGAGCCACAATCGAAGCAACTCTTCGAACCCTTGACGAAGACGAAAAAGCTCAATTGAACGACGCTGCTTTTATGTCTCGCACCGAAGCTAAATCATCTGACCTCGTCGCCTTCCTCCACGACCGTCTCAAGGTCCACCTGCGCGACGAAGGCATCCGTCACGATGTCATCGACGCCTGCCTGACCGGGGACCGCACCGACGATCTGACCGACCTTGTCGCCCGCGCCCGCGCCCTCAACGCCTTCCTCGCCACGGATAACGGGGAAAACCTTATCCAAGGGTACAAGCGCGCCAAGAACATCCTGACACAGGCGGAAGAACAGGACGGCGTCGAATACTCCTACGGTGCCGATGCCAAGCTGGCGGACACGGCTGAAGAACGCGCCTTGTTCGCCGCGCTCGACACCGCGCGCCCCAAGATCGACGCTGCGCTGGAGGCGGAGGATTACCCCACCGCCGTTTCAGCGCTTGCCGCCCTGCGCGCGCCCATCGACGCCTTCTTTGAGGCGGTTCAGGTGAACTCCGACAATCAGATCACCCGCCGCAACCGCCTCAACATGCTGTCCGAAATCGTGCGCACAGGCGCAAAGATCGCCGATCTGACGCGGATCGGTGCCTGAGGCCACGCCCAGACGGTTCTGACGCCTTTGCAGACGCGCAACACAGACCGTCGCGCGCGGACCTCGCACCGATAACGCTTCGGAAACCCGGTCACGGTATGCAACAGTGAATTGACACTCTATGCCGCGCTGCGGCAACCTGATATGCTGCGCGTGCAAAGGACATGCACATGCTCGATACGCCCCGCTTCACGGAGATCACGCCGACCGCCGACATCCGCTCGTCGCGGCACGGCAGCCGTGCAAAATGCCTGCAGCGGCTGATCCGGATGGACTTGCCGGTCCCGCACACTGTGGCACTCCCCTTCGAGACCGTGCGCGAAATCGCCGCCGGGCAGATGCCGGACCTCGGCACGATGATCGCCTTGTTCGACGACAAACCCCTTTTGCTGTCGGTGCGGTCCTCGTCGCAGACCTCCGATTGGGGCGGCCCCGGTGCGGTCCTCAACATCGGGATGAACGACGTGGCCCATGCCTGGCTGTCCAACACCCTCGGGCATGACGTGGCGGATAAGATTTACCTGCGCTTCATCAGAAGCTTCGCCATCGAGGTCATGCGTCTGGACGAGCAGCCGTTCATCGACGCGACCACCCCCGCAGCCGCGCGCGACACCTTCGAGGAGGAGATGCAGGAGCCTTTCCCGCAGGGTATCGCGGACCAGCTCGACGCCGTGCTGCGCTCCATGGCGCGCGCTTGGGAAGGCACCTCCGCCCGCCTGCTGCGGCAGGCACAGGGCGCGCCGATCGATGCCGGTCTCGGCCTCGTCGTGCAGCGGATGGCGCAGGGCATGGGCCCAGGTCAATCCGGCTCCGGCGTGGTGCAGTTCGTCAATCCGTCCACCGGTGAGCCGCAGGTGACAGGCCGCTACATGGGCCAGGCCATGGGACGGGAGGCGCTGCGCAATCGCGACAAGGCGCTTTACCTCACCCGCGACAGTCGGGGTCCCTCGCTTCAGGACCAACTCCCCGAAGTCTATCAGGAGCTGCTGGAGGCGGGCGAGGCTTGCCGCCGCCGCCTGCGTGAGGAGATGCAGATCGAGTTCACGATCGATCAGGGTCGCCTCGCCATCCTCGATGCCGTCCGCTGTCCGCGAGACGCCCGCGCGTCCCTCGCCATCGCCGCCGCCCTCGCGCGCGACGGGATCATCCCCCGCACGGAGGCCCTGCTGCGGGTCGCCCCCGCCACGCTCAGCCGCCTGCTGCAC
>JBARXR010000022.1:0-3417 GCA_049647445.1 Jannaschia sp.
CCGATCCAGTGGTCATCGGCACGAGGAGGCGATGTTCGCCCGCGGGCAGATCGACGGTGCCGGACCTCAGGTAAGTTGTCCCCTGAAGAAAGATCACGGCCTCGGTCACCGGGGCGTTGACGGGAAAATCCTCGGCCATCGCAAGATGCGGCAGGCAGAGACAGCTGGTGGCAAGGATGGTCAGGCGCATGGGGTCCCCCGCAAAACAGGTTCCGCCACTGTTTCAGGCAATCGCCCCGCTGTCAGCCCTTGCCGGCCCAAATGCCGTCGCCACGGGTTCGGCGACGGCGCTCGCTTGGTCGAAGGGGCGCGATCACCCCGCCTTGAAGCCGCGCTCCACCAGCGTTTCCGCGATCTGCACGGCGTTTAGGGCCGCGCCCTTGCGCAGGTTGTCCGACACGACCCAGATGTTCAGGCCGTTGTCGATCGTGCTGTCCTGGCGGATGCGGCTGACGAAGGTCGCGAAATCGCCCACGCATTCGACCGGCGTGACGTAGCCGCCGTCCTCGCGCTTGTCGACGACGAGGATGCCGGGGGCGGTGCGCAGGATGTCGCGCGCCTCGTCCTCATCGAGGAAATCCTCAAACTCTATGTTGATCGCTTCCGAGTGACCTACGAACACCGGCACGCGCACGCAGGTCGCCGTGACCTTGATCGACTTGTCGAGGATCTTCTTGGTTTCCGCGACCATCTTCCATTCTTCCTTGGTGTCGCCGCTGTCCATGAAGACGTCGATGTGCGGGATCACGTTGAAGGCGATCTGCTTGGTATAGACCTTCGGCTCCCGCTCCTGGCCCGGCACGTACATCCCCTTGGTCTGGTCCCAAAGCTCGTCGATTGCTTCCTTGCCGGTGCCGCTGACGGATTGATAGGTCGAAACGACGACGCGCTTGATCCGCGCCCGGTCATGCAGGGGCTTGAGGGCCACGACCATCTGCGCGGTCGAGCAGTTCGGGTTCGCGATGATGTTCTTCTTGGTATAGCCGTCGACGGCCTCCGGGTTCACCTCCGGCACGACCAGCGGCACGTCGGCGTCATAGCGGTAGAGCGAAGAGTTATCGATCACGACGCAGCCCGACCTGGCGGCGATCGGCGCGAACTTCTTCGTGGCGTCCGACCCGATTGCAAAGAACGCGATGTCCCAGCCATTGAAATCGAAGGTCTCCAAGTCCTTGGTTTTCAGGGTCTTGTCGCCAAAGCTTATCTCCGTCCCGAGCGAGCGACGCGACGCGAGTGCGACGATCTCATCGACGGGAAACTCGCGCTCGGCGAGGATGTTCAGCATTTCGCGGCCCACGTTTCCCGTGGCGCCGCAGACGACGACCTTGTAGCCCATCTCGATATCTCCTGAAGGGGTGGGAAACGTCGTGCGCCTATACCCCGCAGCCCCGCACGTAAAGGTCACGTGGGCCGGAGGCGCAGGCGCGGGGCAAATTTGGCAGCGTCATGCGGGCCGTTTCGTCTGATCGGTCGTCAGTCGATCTTGTCGGGGGCAAAGGCATAGCTGGCGCAACCGACCAGCAGCGCCAGCGCAAACACCCCGAACAGCGCCTGATATCCGGCGACCCCGCCGCCCGCCGAGGCGAAGACCGGGCCTGTCGCGAACTGGATCAGGCCCACTCCGCCGATGGAAAAGAAATTCAGCAGCGTCACGCCCCGCCCGACCAGATGCGGCGGAAAGAATGCGCGCCCGTGCGCGATGCAGAGCGCGTAGGTCGATCCGAGGCAGCCCACGGCGGCAAAGAGCGCCGTGACCGTTGCAAGTCCGGACACCGGCGTCCACCAGAGCCATGCGCAGACACCGGCCCCCGCAAGGTTGCCCGTCATGATCACCCATTTGCGGGTGCCGAAGATGCGGTCGGCGGGGGCGTAGAGAAAGCTGCCCGCGATCATCGCGAGGCCCATCACCAGGGTCACCATTCCGACCACCGCAGGCCCGTGGAATTCGGTGATGTAGGGTCCTGCCCAAAGGCCGCGCAGGGCCGCCGCCGGGGCGTAATTCACCATCAGGATCGGAAGCATCGCCCAGATCGCCGGAATGCGCAGGATGTCCAGGAGCGAACCCCGTGCGCCGCCCTCGACCTCGTCCGGGTCGCGCACGAAAAGCCAGCAGGCGATTGCCACCGCGATCGTCACCGCCGCCAGCCCGGCCATCGTGCCGCGCCAGCCAAGTGCCTCCGCCGCGAGGCCAAGCGGGACGGACGCGGCGACATTGCCGAGGGATCCGACGCCGACCAGCATGCTGGCAAATGTCGCGAAAACCGCGGGGCGTAAGGTTCGGGCGAAGATATAATAGCTGCACATCAGGACGGGCGCGCAGCCGATGCCGATCAGGCCCATGGCGATTTCGATCTGGCCCTGCGTGCTTGCCAGCGCGAACACCGCGGCGCCGCCACCCCCGGCCACCCCGTGCAGGACCGCCGCGGTGCGACGCGGCCCGAACCGGTCCAGCGCCCAGCCGACCGGAAGCTGCGTCACGGCGAATGTCAGGAACCAGAAACCGGATGCGCGGCTCAGGTCTGCCGGTCCGATCCCCAGATCGGACGTCAGGTCCGGTGCCAGAACGGCAAGGAACGCGCGATAGAACTGACTGAGCACATAGGCCATCGTCAGGGCCGCAAAGCCCGCTTTCATGATATCCCCTCCGCCCCGGCGGTTGGCACCCGGAGCACGGCGGGCGCAAGGCTGGACAGTTGCCGTGTGGCGCGCATAACTGACAACCATGCCTGACACCACGGCTCTTTGCGCCCCCGATCTCGGCCCCGGCGCCCCGCGCGGCGCGATGTGCACGGATTGCGGTCTGTCGCGCATGGCGTTGGCCTCCCGCTGCGGGACGGCGTGCCAATTCACCGTGCCCGACTATCCGGCACGCGAGTCGGCGGTCCATGACGCGAAGGCGACGGACGATCATTTCGGGCATCATATCGCCATGCACCGCGCTGTCCTGACGCCGCCCGCGCCGGGGGCGCAATGGACCGGCATCACCAGCGCCCTGGCCGCCGACCTGCTGGAGCGCGGGACGGTCACCGCGATCCTGACGCTGGCACCGGCCCCCGATGATACGTTCCGGCCCGTGCCTGTCATCGTGACGGACCCTGCGGACATGGCGCGCGTCCGGGGCATGCGGATGGGATATGCACCGCTTCTGGCCCTGCTCGAACCTGCGATGGCGCAAGGGCATACCCGCATCGGCATCGTCGGCATCCCCTGTCAGGTCCATGCCCTGCGGGCGATAGAGGCGGAGTTGGGCCTCGAGCGGCTTTACGTGATCGGCACGCCGTGCAGCGACAACACCACAACCGAGAACTTTCACGCATTTCTGAACCGCCTGACGGACACGCCCGAGCGGGTCACCTATCTGGAATTCCGGGCCGACTATCGTGTCGAGATGCGCTTCGATGACGGACGGGTCAGACT
>JBARXR010000023.1:0-1589 GCA_049647445.1 Jannaschia sp.
GTTCATGGACGAGGACCCGGAGGCACGGCACCACTTCGCCAACGGGCGCGACGGGCGGTATCAGTTCGATCTGATCGGCTATGGCCTGCGCCGGCTGCGCGCCGCCGGGGTGCAGGCGGACTGGACCGGACATTGCACCTATTCCGACCCGACGCGGTTCTATTCCTATCGCCGCACGACCCACACGGGCGAGGCGGACTATGGCCGCCTGATCGCCGCCATCCGCCTCTAGACCTACCGCCACACGGGGGCCGCATTTCCGCCCGTGTCCTGCCGCGAAGCCTCCGCGCAATGGCCTCGGTCACGCCATTCCAGCGCCGCGCCTTGAGGTGACATTAACCTCAAAGCTTGCCGAAGGAGTGCAACAATGTCGCGTCAAACGTGGATGGACCGGACCATCGAAGCCGCCCGGACCGAAGACTACAAGATGCCGTGGCAGCGCAGTGCCAAGCCCGCGCCGCAACCGGCGCCCGTCCAGATCAAGGCGCAAGCCTGACGAGGGGTCCCAGACGGTTTTCCCGATGCGACTCAGACCTTCCGGGCGCCCGGCCCCGGTTTCCCGGGGGCGGGCGTTCGCCGTTCAGACGGCGGCCATCTGCGACAACGACATGCCGGTCGTCAGCATGTCGGGATCCAGTTTCAATTCGATCACCGAGAACGTCGCCGCCGCCCGCGCCGCCGCCAGTGCCGGGGCGAACGCGGCCTGCGTGTCCACCGTGAACCCCTCGCCGCCATAGGCCCGGGCCAGAGCCGCGAAGTCCGGGTTTGCAAGGTCGGTGCCCGACACCCGGCCGCGGTAATGCCGCTCCTGATGCATGCGGATCGTGCCGTAGCGCCCGTTGTTGGCCACGATGACGATGGGCCGCGCGCCGTGCTGGGCCGCCGTCGACAATTCGTTGCAGGTCATCTGGAAACAACCGTCCCCGGCGAGACAGATCACATCGCGTCCGGGATGCTGAAGGGACGCGGCGATGGCCGCGGGAAAGCCGTAGCCCATGGAGCCGGAGGTCGGCGCAAGTTGCGTGCCGAACTGGCGCCAGCGATAGTACCGATGCAGGAACGCGGCGTAGTTTCCCGCCCCGTTCGTCAGGATCGCATCGTCGGGCAGGACAGCATCCAGATGGGCGATCACCTGCTCCAGCTTGACCGCACCCGGCGTCTCTTTCGGGCGCACCCAATCTTCGTAATCCGCGCGCGCCGCGGTCTGCGCTTCGTGCCAGCCGGGCAGCGCGTCGTCCCGCGCGCCAAGGGCCGCGATCACGTCGGCGGCGCGGGCGACGATAGGGGTCGCGGTGGACCAGACACGGTTGATCTCATCGGCATCGGGATGGACATGGATCAGCGCGGGCGCGCTTTGTACCGGGTCCAGCACCTCGTAGCCGCCCGTGGCGATGTCACCCAACCGTGTCCCGAGCGCGAGGATCAGGTCGGCGGTCTTCAGTCGCGCCATCAGTTTCGGGTTCGGTCCCACGTTCAGGTCACCGACATAGGCAGGCGAGCGGTTGTCGATATAGTCCTGCCGCCGGAACGCGACGGCGACGGGCAGGCCATGCCGCTCGGCCCAGACCCGCAGCGCATCCGCCGCAGCC
>JBARXR010000024.1:0-2217 GCA_049647445.1 Jannaschia sp.
TCCTCGGACAGGACGTGATCGGGATGAGGCATCTGCGCGATGCCATCGTAGAGTTCCACCTTGCCCGACAGGATCCGCCGTTGCCCTGTCGGCAGAACCCGCGCATGCAGGTCTGCAGCCCCTCGAAAGTAAACGACCTGAAACGTCGTCTTCGCGTCTTCGACCTCGATCCGATAGGGCCGTCCGCGCGTTGCTGGCGGAATATGACGGCCGACCGTAACCGGCACCGTGACGACGCCGGGCAACGCCGCATCGCGTACGGATTCCACCGGCGTGCGATCCACGCCGGCCGAGGGAAGCGTAAAGATCAGGTCCTTCGGGGAAGCGACGGCCATGTTCGCAAAAAGCTTCGCGGTCTTCGGCCCCACGCCGGGCAGTGTCTCTAGCCCCGCGAATAACGGAAAGAGGCGCTCCGGCCGGCCGGTCATAACCCCTCGATCAACGCAAGCCAGCCATCCTCGTCGAGTGTCTCGATGCCCAGATCCACCGCCTTCGCCGCTTTCGATCCTGCGCCCGGCCCCGCCACGAGGATGTCGGTCTTGGCAGATACCGACCCCGCGACCTTGGCCCCGAGGGCCTCCGCTCGCGCCTTGGCCTCTGCCCGCGTCATCCGCTCCAGCGTGCCGGTGAAGACCACAGTCTTGCCCGCGACTGGACTGTCCTGCGCCGGGGCTTCCGGGGGTTCGATCTCCAACTCGGCAACCAGCGCGTCGATCGCCGCACGCTCCTGCACTGCGCCGAACGCATCGCACACCGCCAACGCCAACGTCGCGCCCACGCCGTCGATCCCGGTCAGCGTCTCCCACGCCGCCCGGGCGTCCGGCGGGACACCTTCCCATGCCCGCGCCCTCGCGTCCGCCAGTCGCGCCCGACGGCCTTCCGCCTCGGCAAGGGCACGCTCCGCAAGCTCCGCCTCCTCGGATGCGCGGTGGTGTGCGGCGGCGGGCAAGGCGGCATCGACCGTTTCGGCAAGTGCCTCCCAGCTGCCGAATTGCAGGGCGAGATCACGGCCCGCCACTTCTCCCAGATGCCGGATACCGAGGCCGAACAGGACCCGTGCGAGCGGTTGCCTGCGACCGGCCTCGATCGCGGCGAACAGTTTTGCAGCCGACGTCTCGCCCCAGCCCTCTAGGTTGGCGACTGTCGTGAGACCGGTGCCGTGCCGTTCTTCGAGGGTGAAAACGTCGGCGGGCGCTGCGATCCAGCCCAGATCGTGGAAGCGCTCGATCTCCTTGTCGCCCAGCCCGTCGATGTCGAACGCGCCGCGGCTGACCAGATGCTTTAGACGCGCGACCCGCTGGGCAGGACAAATCAGCCCGCCGGTGCAACGGCGCACCGACTCGCCCGGCTCGCGCAGGGCGGTGCTGCCGCACTCCGGGCAGATATGCGGGAAGTCGAACCGCTCCACCCCCTCCGGCCGCGCCGTCAAATCCGAGTCGCGCACCTTCGGGATAACATCGCCCGCGCGGTAGATTTCCACCCGGTCCCCTGCCCGCAGGTCCACCCCGCCCCGGATCGCATGGCCTTTTGAGTCCCTGCCCGCGATATAATCCTCGTTGTGCAGCGTCGCGTTGGAGACGACGACGCCTCCGACCGTGACGGGCTCCAGCCGGGCGACAGGTGACAGCGCCCCCGTCCGACCGACCTGAATGTCGATGCCGACAAGGCGCGTCCAGGCCGTTTCGGCCGGGAATTTGTGCGCGATCGCCCAGCGCGGTGTCGTTGAGCGGAAGCCAAGCCGTGCCTGAAGTGCGAGATCGTCAACCTTGTAGACAATTCCGTCGATGTCATAGCCCAGATCGGACCGCGCGACGCTGATCGCACGATACCGCTCCAGCATCTCTGCCGGTCCTTCGCAGCGCCGGGTCTCCGGATTGATCCGGAACCCGAGGGCCGACAACCGGTCCAGCGCGCCCGTTTGTGTCTCCGACAGCGGCTCCGACAGGTGACCCCAGGCGTACGCAAAGAACCGCAGGGGACGGTTTGCCGTAATCTTCGCATCCAACTGCCGCAGACTTCCCGCGGCCGCGTTGCGGGGGTTGGCGAAGACCTTGCCTCCGGCGTCCCGCTGGCGCGCGTTGAGCGAGGCAAAGTCCGCGTGGGACATGTAGATCTCTCCCCTGACTTCGATGACCTCGGGCGCCCCGTCCAGCGTGATCGGAATATCGTCGATCGTCCGCACGTTTTCCGTCACATCCTCGCCGACAGCCCCGTCGC
>JBARXR010000025.1:0-2695 GCA_049647445.1 Jannaschia sp.
TTCGACATGGAGCGGGTGTGACCCGCGATACATGGTGGGGAAATCCCCACCCTGCGGGGCCCGGATTGCCGTCCCCGCTCGACCCGTAAGGCGGGGGTCCCCCCCGCCGCCACCTCAAGGGAGATCCCCAATGCTCGACCTCATCAACGTGTCCTACGACACCAAGATCCCGAACAACGTGAACCTGGGCGATGACCGCAAGGTTCTCAAGGCGCTGGAGAAATGGCACCCGGGTTACATCGACTGGTGGAACGACCTGATTCCGCAGAACTTCCAGAATTCGATGGTCTACCTGCGCACCGCCGTGAGCGTCGATCCCAAGGGCTGGGCCAAGTTCGACTACGTCAAGATGCCCGACTATCGCTGGGGCGTGCTGCTGGCCCCGCAGGGCGAGGACCGGATCATCCCGATGGGTGAGCATGCGGGCGAGAAGGCCTGGCAGGAAGTGCCGGGGGAGTATCGCAACATGCTCAAGCGCCTGATCGTCATCCAGGGCGACACGGAGCCGGGATCGGTGGAGCAGCAGCGCTTCCTCGGCCTGACCGCGCCGTCGCTCTACGACATGCGCAACCTGTTTCAGGTCAACGTCGAGGAGGGCCGTCACCTCTGGGCGATGGTGTACCTTCTGTTCAAGTATTTCGGCAAGGATGGGCGCGAGGAGGCCGACGACATGCTCCGCCGGTCCTCCGGGTCCGACGATGCGCCCCGGATGCTCGGCGCTTTCAACGAGGAAACGCCGGACTGGCTGTCGTTCTTCATGTTCACCTATTTCACCGACCGCGACGGCAAGATGCAGCTCGAGAGCCTGGCGCAATCGGGCTTCGATCCGCTGTCGCGCACCTGCCGCTTCATGCTGACCGAGGAAGCGCACCACATGTTCGTCGGCGAGACGGGCGTGGGACGCGTCATTCAGGCGACGCTCGACGTGATGACCAGGTTCGGCATCACCGATCCCACCGACACGGCCGCGATCCGCAAGCACGGAGTCATCGACCTCCCGACGATCCAGAAAAAGCTGAACCTGCATTATTCGCTGTCGCTGGACCTCTTCGGGCAGGAGGTGTCGACCAATGCCGCCAATGCCTTCAACGCCGGGATCAAGGGCCGCTACATGGAGGGCCGCATCGACGACGACCATCGGCTGACCGGAGACACCTATCAGGTCCGGACAGTCCGGGACGGGATGATCATCTCCGAGGATGTTCCCGCGCTCACCGCGATCAACATGCGCCTGCGCGACGATTACGTGCGGGACGCGTCCGGCGGCGTCGGTCGCTGGAACAAGGCGATCAAGAAAGCGGGCGTCGAGTTCGAACTGGCCCTCCCTCACGAAGCGTTCCACCGCCAGATCGGCGTCTTCGCCGCCATCAAGGCGACACCCGCGGGCGACATCATCACCGATGCCCAGTGGGAGGCCCAGGCCCCCGAGTGGCTGCCGACGCAGGACGACGGCGACTATATCCAGTCGCTGATGGTGCCCTGCTACGAGCCGGGAAAATACGCCTCCTGGATCGCGCCGCCGAAGGTCGGGATCGACAACAAGCCGGGCGATTTCGAATACGTGAAACTGCACATGGCGTGATGCCCGAAATCCCGGCCCCGCGTTTTGTACAGAATGTGAAACGCGGGGCCGGAACCTGCCCCAGATTGTGAAAATCCCGCTCCCCGGAGGCCCCCATGACCAAATCCGCTCCGACCCCCGTCGCCCCCTGCCTCGGTTGCCGCGACTGTCGCGGCATGTGCCGCGCGCTGGCTGAACTGCTGACCTTGCCCGAGACGATCCTGCGATGAACAAGCCCGTCAAACAGCATCTGATCGACCCGGAAATCTGCATTCGCTGTTACACCTGCGAGAACACCTGCCCGGTGCAGGCCATTGAACACAATGACGATAATGTCGTCGTGAATGCCGATCTGTGCAATTTCTGCATGGCCTGCATCCCTGTCTGCCCGACCGGCTCCATAGACGAATGGCGGGTGGTCGAGACACCTTATCCCCTTGAAGATCAATACGAATGGGAAGAACTGCCCGAACAGGCGGATATCGCGGAGGCGACCGGCGGCCTCGAGGCGCTCGACGAAGCCGTCGCGGCCCTTCTGGCAGAGGCGCATTCCGGCGCGGGCGGCAAGGCCAAGTCACCGCTAAGTGCCGGAAAACCAAGCGTGAACATGTATACCGCCGGCTCCCCCGCGACGGCCGTCGTGCAAGGGAACTGGCGCCTGACGGATGATCCCGACCACGACGTCCGCCACATCATCCTCGACCTTGGCAGTCAGCCTTTTCCGGTGCTCGAGGGGCAGTCGGTCGGGATTATCCCACCCGGCGTGGACGCAGATGGAAACCCTTATCTTCCTAGGCTTTACTCCGTATCGAGCCCGCGTGACGGTGAGCGGGCGAACTACAACAACATCTCCCTGACCGTAAAGCGGGACGCGGGCGGGGTGGCCTCCAACTATCTGTGCAACCTTGAAAAAGGGGCGGCGGTCACCCTCACCGGACCGTTCGGCGCGACCTTCCTGATGCCCGACGACGCGGATGCGAAGATCCTCATGATCTGCACCGGCACCGGCTCCGCCCCGATGCGTGCCTTTACCATGCGGCGGCAGCGAACCCTTGGAAATCGTTCGGGAAAAATGACGATGTTCTTCGGCGCGCGCACGCCCGAAAGCCTGCCCTACTTCGGCCCGCTCAAGAA
>JBARXR010000026.1:0-24208 GCA_049647445.1 Jannaschia sp.
CCGTTCGACGGAACGAACAGGAACGACGGCGAACTCTGAACGACGGCAATAACTTCGAAATCCTCCGGCTTGTTGTCGCCCAGCCCCGATGCCCAGGATGCCACCGTCAGGGAAATCAGTGTCCCCATGGTATAGCCGTCCGCCGCGTTGGTGCGCAGCTGGGTCAACCCCGCATTGCCGGACGCGCCGCCGACGTTCGAGACCGGCACGGAAACGCCAAGCGGCCCTTCCAGCAGTTGGGCCATCGTCCGGCCCATCACGTCGGCACCACCACCCGGACCGAACGTGACGATCAATTCGACCGGACGGTCAGGATAGCCTTCGGCAAGGCCTGCGCCGCCAAGCGCCATAGCACCCAGCATGAAGGTCGCACCGAGGGTCGTCGTTCCAAATCTGTCAGTCATGTCTTCCTCCCGTTTGTTGCATCATGCCCGGACGCCTTTTGGCCGGTCCGGGGTCTTTGGTTGAGCGCCGCACCCCACCTCCACGGGGTGCGCCGCACGGTCTAGGCTGTCATTTCGGCAAGCCTCAATCGTTGGATCTTGCCCGACGGTCCCTTCGGCAGGTCGTCGAGGATGTGGACCACGTCCGGACATTTGAACGTGCCGAGCTTTCTGCGGCAAAGCGCGATCAATTCGTCGTTTCCGACCTCGGCGCCATCGCGCAGCTTCACCGCCGCCTCGACACGCTCCCCGTAGCTGGCGCAGGGTCTGGCGAAGGCGGCGGCCTCGACCACATCGGGGTGCGAATACAGCGCCTCATCGACCTCTCGCGGGGCAATGTTCTCACCCCCCTTGATGATCAGTTCCTTCAACCGACCGGTGACGAAAACATAGCCGTCGCAATCGATCTTCCCCAGATCTCCGGTCCGCAACCAGCCCGTCCGGGTGAATGTGCCCCGGGTCGCGTCGGGGTTCTTGTAATACTCAAGCATCACATTTGGCCCCCGGATCACGATCTCGCCCTCGGTATCGGGCGGCAGAGGCGAAAGGTCAGGGGACAGGATCGCGACCTCGTTGCCATAGGCCACCCCGGGGGATCCGATCTTGCGCAGACCCGGCGGCAAAGGGTTGGACAGGATTTGCGCGGCTGTTTCCGTCAGGCCCATGGTTTCAACGATGGGAATCCCGAAACGCGTCTCGAATGCCGACTGCGTCTCGATCGCCAGCGCGGAGGAGGCGGAACGTCCGAACCGGATCCGCTCCCGCGTCGCAGCATCCGGGTCCGCAGTCCCGTGAAGCAGATGCGAGATGATCGTCGGAACGACCGAAAACCATGTGATCCCGTGGTCCGCGCAAATCGCCCAGAACCGGCTGGCCGAGAACCTGTCGCAGACGACCACGGTTCCGCCGGCGATGAGCGGTCCCATGATCGTCACGCACAATCCGTTGATGTGATAGATCGGCAGCACGCAGAGCGCGCGATCCCTTTCCGACAGTTCGTGCGCAAGCGCCACCGTCCAGCCGCCGGCCAGAAGGCTTGCATGGGTGTGCAGAACGCCCTTCGGACGCCCTGTCGTCCCGGAGGTGTACATCAGAAGGGCGTGATCCTCCGGTGCCAGGTCTGCCAGCGCGTGATCCGGGGTGCCGTCCGGCCAGGCGATGGTCGCTCCGACGTGGATCGGTTGCGCCAAGAAGTCATGCGTTGCCATTGCGTCGGTCAACAGGTCGACCTGTGCATCGCCCACGAGGACGACGCGCGCATCGGAGTGGGACAACGCGTATCCCATGGCCTCGGCCCCGGCGACCAGATTGATGACCGCCGTGCGAAAGCCGCCATAGAGCACCGCGAAAAGACACAGGATACCCTGTCGTCCGTTGGGCAGCATTAGGGCCACGCTGTCCCCCTTGTTGAGACCCAGCCCCGACAGCTTCGCCGCAATCCCGGCAGCGGTCGTCCGCAGTTCCGCCCACGTCAGCGGGTCCGCATCCAGAAACGAATGACTGACGTCCGCGCCCTGCCGGTCGGCACGCATGTCGAGCCAGCTGCGCACCGTCCCGTCCGGAGGGGATGCCGACAGCGCGTTCATTTTCCGGCCTCGGCCCAATAGGGCCCGAACACATCTTCGAGCGTGGGTTCCCGTGTCGCGATCGGGCGGACCACCTTGGTTGTCTGCATGAAATGCTTCCAATGCAGGTTGTCGTCGATCGAATTGCCGCCCCAACTGCCGCAGCCCATCGACAGCGAGAATGGCAGGCCGTTGTCAAACGCGCCGCCCGTGGCAAAGCAATGCGCCTGATTGACGATCACGCGGCAGGTCGGCATGTTCCGTCCGAGGGCCACGGGCCGCTCCGGATCTTCGGTGTGCAAACCGATCGAATGCCCGGCCCCTTGATAGGACAGGATCCGCCTGGTGATCGCGTTGGCGTCGTCATAATCGCGGGCGCGGTAGAGAGCGGCGACCCGGCTGAGTTTCTCACCCGACAACGGATGGTCCGGTCCGATCCCGACAGTCTCCACGGCGATGAAACGGGTGCCGTTGGGCACGGTGCCCTTCAGACCAAGCTTGTCGATCAGGATATCCGCATCCTTGGCGATGACCTCGCGGTTCAGATGTCCGTCCGGCCAAAGCCTCGCGATGATGCCATCCGACTGCGCCGCGGCGACCAATGCGCCCCCCTCCGCGGCCATCGCCGCGACGAATGCATCATAGATCGCGTCCACCACCACCAGCGCGTTCTCGGAGGAGCAGGACGTCGCATTGTCGAACGTCTTGGACGCGGCGATCTTCGCCGCCGCCGCTGCAAGATCGGCGGTTTCATCCACGATCACGGTCACGTTGCCCGCGCCGACGCCGACCGCGGGCGACCCGCTGGAATAGGCGCGGCGGACGTTGTCCTGGCTTCCTGTGACAACGGCGAGGTCCGCCAACTCCAGCAGGCGCTGCGTATCGGCTTTGCTGCCCGGCGGTCGGATCATCTGCACGAGGTGCCTGTTCTCGCCGATCTTGTCGAATTCGGCGTGGATGAAGTCCAGAAGCGTTTCGCAACAGGCCACACCCTTCGGAGATGGGGACAGGACGATCGCGTTGCCGCATTTCAGCGCGTTTATCACGTTGTTTGCCGGTGTTGCCGCCGGATTGGTCGAGGGCACCACGGCTCCGATGACACCGAGCGGACGCGCGATCTCCGTGATCCCGGTCGCCGGATCGTCGGACAGCACGCCGAATGTTTGCGCCCCCGCTATGTCGCGCATCAGGCCCAGTGTCTTGCGATGGTTCTTCGTGATCTTGTCGGTCACGTTGCCGAGGCCGGTCGTCCGCACGGCAAGGTCCGCGAGGTGCCGGTTTCTCCCAGGTTCCATGATGGCCCAGGCGGCTGCCTGAGCCGCGCGATCATAGCGCGCCTGGCTGCCGTTCGCCTCGAAGTCGGCCTGCGCGACGCGGGCCTGCGCAAAGAGGATATCCACATGGCTTGGTTCGGGGGTGGACGACATTCGCAGCGCCTTCGAGATCAGACTGACCTCGACGCTACGTCATGAAAATAGTATTGCAAACGTTTTCAGAAAATTGCAGCGTCTGGCGGTAATCCAATGAAAAAACAATCCTATAAGATCGACATCTTCTCTGTCGCGAAAGCGGCAGGTGTTTCTGCGGCGACGGTTTCACGGACCATGAACCACCCCGACCTGGTCAATCCGGCGACGCGAAAACAGGTCGAGACGGCCATCCGAAGCACCGGCTATGTGCGAAACCGCGCGGCGCAGGCCATGCATGGCCGACGTAGCGCGACACTTGGACTGGTCGTGCCGACGGTCAATTACTCGATCTTCGCGGAGCTGGTGCAATCCTTCAACGACGCGGTCACGGATCTTGGCTTCACCCTGCTGCTGGCGACCCACGGATACGACTTGGCGGCGGAGTATCGCGTCCTTCGAAAACTGCTCGAGCATCGCGTGGACGGCATCGCCCTGATCGGCCTCGATCACAGCAACGACACCTACAAGCTTCTGGCATCGCAGGATGTGCCCGTCGTTGCGGCCTGGAGCTATTCCGAAACTTCGCCGATCTCCTGTATCGGGTCCGACAACAGCGAAGCGGGGCGGATCGCGGCAGAGCATCTTCTGTCGTTCGGGCATCGCCGGATCGGGTTCATCTTTCCTCCGACCGGCGAAAATGACCGGGCACGGGGTCGCCTGACGGCCGCGAAGGCGGCGATGACCGTCGCGGGCCTCGATATCCCCGATGCGTGGGAGCGACAGTCGCTTTACAGCATCGCACAGTCGAAAGCGGCTTGCCTCGATCTTTTGGGCAGAGCACCCGACCTGACCGGCCTGATCTGCGGAAACGACATCATTGCGCAAGGCGCCATCGCCGGTGCGATGGAATTCGGTTTGCGCGTTCCACAGGACCTTTCCGTCATCGGTATCGGAGATTTCGCGGGCTCTGCCGATCTCTATCCATCGCTCACAACCGTGCAGATACCGGCGCATGAAATCGGCGCACAGGCTGGCCGATACCTCGTCGAACGGATCGCCGATTTCGAGACGCGAGATATCGCAAGATGCAAGATCAGGGTATCGCTGAAGCTGCGGGCCACGACGGCGCGACTTGACGAACGCGCCGCATCGACCTGACACCGCGGGCCGCAAGACTCCCGTCGTGGGGCCGCGGACCCGTGCGGTTCACGTCTTGCCATGCGGCGCGACAGGATCGAACGTCTCGAGGATCCGGTCGATGCCGGCCTCCAGCTTGTCGAACTCCGTCCCGAGCCTGATCTCGACCTCGGCCTGGAACGCCGCGGCAAGCGGAAGCAGATCAGCCATCAGCGCGTGTCCCCTATCCGTGAGCGTCAGATCAACCAGCCGCTTGTCGGACGCATGTGCCTGCTTGGCGATCAGACCCCGTGACTCCAGCCGGGTGCAGGTGCGGCTGACCCTTGATTTCTCCATCGCGACGCGGGCTTCGATATCGCGCACCGATGCGCCGCCGGAATGGGCCAGATGCACAAGGACCCGCCAGTCCGGGATCGAGATGCCGAATTCGTCGCGGTATTGCCGCGCCAGAAGCTCGCTCAGACGTTGGGCGACAAGCGCCAGTCGATACGGCGTGAACCGCGCGAGATCAAATTCCACTGTCGGCTTGTCGGACATCGCAAGACCGGTCCCTGTTTCCATCTGAGCCATCCGAAAGCCGGATCGCATGGTTCGAAAAGCGTGGAGGGATATCGTTGCGTTTGCAATGACAATCTTCTAGGCTTTCGTCACTGCTGTTGCGCACACGAGGAGTGAGCATCGATGACCGATCAGACCCCCTATTCAGGCTTGACCCGCGCGGCCGCCGCGACGGCGCTGCACGACGGATACATGCCAGGTTTCGGCAACGATTTCGAAACGGAGGCGCTTGCAGGCGCGTTGCCCGACGGTCGGAACAGCCCGCAGAAATGCGCCTACGGGCTTTACGGCGAACAACTGTCCGGCTCTGCCTTCACCGCGCCCAGCCATCAGAACGAGCGGACCTGGTGCTATCGCATTCGCCCATCGGTGAAACACGTCGGGCGCTTTGCGAAAATCGATCTGCCCTATTGGAAATCGGCCCCCCACGTCGACCCGGACCTGACCAGCCTCGGCCAATATCGTTGGAGCCCGGTCCCCCATTCCGACGAACGCCTGACATGGCTTACGGGTATGCGCACGATGACCACGGCGGGCGACGTGCACACGCAGGCCGGTATGGCAGCGCATATCTATCTCGTGACCGCGTCGATGGTGGACGAGTACTTCTTTTCGGCGGATTCCGAGCTTTTGATCGTGCCGCAGGAAGGCCTGCTGCGGATCTGCACCGAACTCGGCATCATCGACCTTGCTCCGAGGGAGATCGCGATCATCCCGCGCGGCCTCGTCTACCGGGTCGAACTCATCTCGGGACCGGCACGCGGGTTCGTGTGCGAGAACTACGGCCAGACGTTCACCCTGCCCGGTCGCGGCCCGATCGGCGCGAACTGCATGGCGAACCGTCGCGACTTCAAATCGCCCGTCGCAGCCTTCGAGGATCGCGACGCTCCGTCCCGCGTCGTGATCAAGTGGCAGGGTCAATTCCATGAGACCCACATCGGCCACAGCCCGCTGGACGTGGTCGCGTGGCACGGCAATTATGCCCCCGTCAAATACGACCTCACGACCTATTGCCCCGTCGGTGCGGTCCTGTTCGACCACCCGGACCCGTCGATCTTCACCGTCCTGACCGCACCGTCGGGCATCGAGGGCACCGCGAACATCGACTTCGTCCTGTTCCGCGAACGGTGGGGCGTGGCCGAAGATACCTTCCGCCCGCCATGGTACCACAAGAACGTCATGTCCGAACTGATGGGCAACATCTACGGCGAATATGACGCCAAGCCGAACGGCTTTGCCCCCGGCGCCATGAGCCTGCACAACATGATGCTGCCCCATGGCCCCGACAACGACGCGTTCGAGAAGGCCACCTTCGCCGATCTCGAGCCGGGCAAGCTGGACAACACCATGTCCTTCATGTTCGAGACGCGCTTTCCACAGCACCTGACCGCCTTCGCAGCCCGCGAAGCGCCGTTGCAGGACGATTACATCGACTGCTGGGACAGCCTGAAAAAGCGCTTCGACGGCACGCCCGAGGGCAACTGGGAATGACCGTGTGCCGTGCTCTGACCCTTTGGCCCGGCCCCGTCATCGGGCAAGGTGAGGTCAGATGAAGGTTGCATCTCTGGATGACGGCACGCGGGATGGCCGCCTTGTCGTCGTGTCCGATGACCTTGCGACACAGCGCGCATGCGAGGATGCCACTCTGCAGGCGTCTCTCGATCACCGCCGACTGACGCCTCAGTTCGAGGATCAGCCGTTTTTCGGCACGGGCTGCCTGTCCCCCCTGCCGCGCGCGTACCAGTTTCTCGACGGGTCGGCATACGTCAACCATGTGGAACTGGTCCGTCGCGCGCGCGGTGTGCCGATGCCGGACAGCTTCTGGCACGATCCCTTGATGTATCAGGGCGGCTCTGACGGGTTTCTGGCTCCGACCGGGGACATTGTCGGCCACCCGGACTGGGGGATCGACTTCGAAGGCGAAATTGCCGTCATCACCGATTTCGTGCCGATGGGCGTCGGCTCCGATCAGGCGGCCGAAGCGATCCGCTATGTCATGTTGTGCAACGATGTCTCGCTGCGCAATCTGATCCCCGCAGAACTCGCGAAAGGGTTCGGCTTCGTGCAATCCAAACCGGCGTGCAGTTTCTCACCCGTCGCGGTCACACCCGATGCGCTGCCGGGGTGGGACGGCGGCAAGCTGCATGGCATCCTTCGCGTCGATCTGAACGGGGACCCCTTTGGCCGCGTCGATGCAGGCACCGACATGACGTTCGACTTCCCCACACTCATCGTCCATGCCGCAAAGACACGGCACCTTGCGGCGGGCACGATCATCGGTTCCGGTACGGTATCGAACAAGCTGGCGGGCGGGGCGGGCAAGACCCTGTCAGACGGCGGCGCCGGCTATGCCTGCATCGCGGAACAACGCATGGTCGAGACAATCCTGACAGGTGCTGCGCAGACCCCGTTCCTGCGTCCCGGAGATCATATCAGGATATGGATGGAGGACGCCGAAGGCGCCTCCATCTTCGGGGACATCAGCCAGACCGTCAAACATATCGAGGACAGAGCATGAGCGGATTTGCGAGCCAGAACGATCTGGAAGAAAAGACGATTTCCTTTACCGAAGTCGGCGACGGCCTCTATGCCTTCACAGCCGAAGGCGACCCCAACACGGGCGTCATCATCGGGGACGAGTCGGTGATGATCGTCGAGGCGCAGGCCACGCCGCGACTGGCCCGCATGGTGATCGAAAAGGTGCGCACCGTCACCGACAAGCCGATCAGTCACCTCGTGCTGACGCATTATCACGCCGTTCGCGTCCTTGGCGCCTCCGCCTACGGGGCGCGTGAGGTCATCATGTCCGACACCGCGCGCGCCATGGTGGCAGAGCGGGGACAGGAGGATTGGGACAGCGAATTCGACCGCTTCCCGCGCCTCTTCCAGGGGCACGAGGAGATCCCCGGCCTGACATGGCCGACCACGACCTTCAGCGATGCCATGACCGTCTATCTGGGCAGCCGCCGCGTGGACATCCTGCACCTTGGCCGCGCCCATACGGCCGGCGACGCCGTTGTCTGGGTCCCGGACGAGGAGGTGATGTTCACGGGCGATATCGTCGAATACCGGTCCGCCTGCTATTGCGGTGACGGACACTTCGGCGACTGGGCCGAGACCCTCGACACCATCGCCGCGTTCGAGCCGAAATCCATCGCCCCCGGGCGGGGCGACGCGCTTGTCGGCGAGGAGATGGTCGCGAAGGCCCTTGCCGCGACCGAGGACTTCGTGCGGTCCACCTATAAACCCGTCGAAAAAGTCGTGGCCCGCGGCGGGTCCCTGAAAGAGGCATGGACCGCCGTGCGCACGGCCTGCGACCACAAGTTCGGCGACTATGCCATCTATGAGCATTGCCTGCCATTCAACGTCGCCCGCGCCTATGACGAGGCACGGGGGATCGACACGCCGCGCATCTGGACCGCAGCGCGTGACAAGGACATGTGGACCGCCCTGCAAGACTGATCGACCGCGCCAGGAGACCCGCGATGCCAGCCTATCAGCACCGACAGGAACCCTTCGTGCGCCCGCCCGAACTGGATGGCGGGCGCTCCGTGGCCCCAATCGCCATCATCGGTGCGGGGCCCGTCGGTCTGGCCCTTGCGATCGACCTTGCACAGCGGGGGACGCCCTGCGTCGTGCTGGACGACAACAACGTCGTCTCGGTCGGCAGCCGGGCGATCTGCTGGGCCAAACGGACGCTGGAAATCTTCGACCGGCTGGGTGTCGGTCAGCGGATGCTGGACAAGGGCGTGACATGGCGGGTCGGTCGGCTGTTCCATGGCGATGACCCGGTCTACGACTTCGATCTTCTGCCGGACGCAGGCCACGCCTATCCCGCGTTCATCAACCTCCAACAATATTACGTCGAGGAATATCTCCTTGATCGTGCCCGCGACTTTCCAGACCTGATAGACCTGCGGTTTCTGTCGAGGGTCACCGACCACAGGCAGGACGGCACAGGGGTTGTCCTGACGGTCGAGACACCGGAAGGGCGATACGACCTGCGGGCTGACTGGCTGGTCGCCTGCGACGGCGCCGGGTCCGCCACGCGCAAGCGCATGGGCCTGCCGTTCGCGGGCCAGACCTTTACCGAACAATTCCTGATCGCGGATATCGAGATGGAGGGAGCGTTCTTCGAAGGTCCGCCGGAGCGGTGGTTCTGGTTCGATCCGACCTTTCACCCGGGGAAATCGGCGCTTCTTCACCAGCAGCCCGACAATCTCTACCGCATCGACCTGCAACTGGACCGCGACGCCGATCCGAAGGTCGAGGCGTCAGAGGAGACCGTCATCCCGCGCATCCGGGCCATTGTCGGGGATCGCCCGTTCCGTCTCGACTGGATGAGCGTCTATACCTTCCGCTGCATAAAGTTGGACCGGTTCGTCCATGATCGCGTGATCTTCGCCGGGGACTCGGCGCATGTGGTCTCTCCCTTCGGCGCGCGCGGCGGCAACGGCGGCATTCAGGATATCGACAATCTCGGCTGGAAGTTGGCGGCCGTGATCGCCGGCGACGCCCCGAACGCGCTGATCGGCACCTATGACAGCGAACGTCGCCACGCCTCGGCGGAAAACATCCTGCACTCGTCTCGTGCCACGAATTTCATGACGCCCAAGACCGGGATCGAGGCGCTGTTCCGTGCCGAGACCCTGAAGATGGCCCATGACCAGCCTTTCGCACGGCGGATCATAAATTCCGGTCGCCTGTCCACGCCCTGTTCGCTTGCAGGGCAGCCGTTGCAGACCTGTGGCGACGCTCCGGTCGCACCCGGCCAACCGCTGATCGATGCGCCGCTCGGACACGACTGGCTGATCCGGGTCGTCCCGCCCGGGTTCACGCTGATCGGGTTCGGCGACGTCGACCTGCCGGAGGTACCGGGGATCGTGCGGATCGGGGTCGGCCAGACCGCCGGTTATCCCTGCTATCGGGATAGCGACGGTTTCGCGCTTGAGCGCTACGGTCGGGACCGCGCCTATCTGATACGGCCCGACGGCCACGTCGCCGCAGTCTTCCGGACACCGCAAGCCGAAGATGTGATCGCCGCCCGCGATCGCGCACTTGGCCTGAGGCTGGAGGACGCGTGATGGCCAGACGGGTCTACGACGCGCATCTTGGCGCCGATACGGACGATGCCTACGCGGCAATCATCGCCGCCCATGAGGGCCTCAGCCTCGCGGACAGCCACGCGTTGAATGCCCGCCTCGTCCTGCTGATGGCCAACGCCATCGGCGACGTCGGGCGGATCACCGATCTGTGCGAGACGGCCCGCGCCTATTCGGACCGGCAAGAGCCTGCGAAACACGGGGATTGAGCCGCGCGGTCCCGCGCCCGAGGTGTCCGCCCAGAGGCCCGCGACCCGTGACAGGACACGCAGTGCTTAGGTCTGCGCCAAGGCCAGCGCGGCCAGCCGATCCACCTGATCCGTGACGATCGAGATCAATGCATTCGCGACAAGCCTCGAGGTGTGGGCCATCGTGCGGGTGGGATCGATGACAATGCTCAGGCTCTGGGGCCGCAGACTGGAATCGCTGATGCGTACGAACCGCAACTCACCGGACAGGATTTCCCGGACCGCATCCATCTCGGACGTGATCGTCACATGAGTCCCCTCGCGCAGGACCTGCTTGAGAAGCTGGGGCGAATTGGTCACTAGCATCGGTTCCGTCGCTTCGAAGATCCAGCCATGGCTGCGGTCCAGATACTGGCGCACCGGCAGAACCCGGCTTTGCGCGGCGATGGGAAATCTGGCGACATCCTTCAGCGCGACCGTGGTGCGGTCCCAAAGATCATGTCCCGGTCCGACAAGGCACCCGAACGGGAGCGAGGTTGACCACAGGACGTGCCGCCGCCTGCTGGAGGGCAGATTGAAAGCGATGGCGAGGTCGATGACGCCCTGTTCCAGTTCCTGCGCCGCCTGCTGGGGCGACTGGACGTCGATGGCCAGATGGACGCGCGGGTTGGTGACCGCGAGTGTCTTGACGAGGGTCGGCAGAACCGAATTCGACAGGCTGTCCATCCCGGCCAGACGAACGGTGCCGTGCACTTCGCCCCTCATCGCGCGTAACTCATCCCCGAGCCGTTCTTCGTCCGCAAGCCAGCGGCGCGCCAGCAGCACCGCCGTCTCGCCTGCTGCGGTCAGGCTCATCCCGCGCGGTTTGCGCTCGAACAGGGGTGTCTGGCAGGCGTCTTCGAGGGCGATGATCTGGCGGTTGATCGCCGAGGCCGCGATGCCGAGCGCGCGGGACGCCGCCTGTATCGATCCAAGCCGCGCCACCGTTTCCAGATAATGCAGCGAACGCGGAAAAATGTGCAAAGACAACGGGCCGCTCCGATCTCCCTCGTGGGTCGGGATTGCATTCTATTTTTTCGAACGCAGGATGATGTATTTTGAAATAGCTGGCAACGCATTTCGCTTCTAGACGTCGGTCGTGTGAGCAAGGCAGGACCGATGGACCATACCGACAGCACGATTTTCTCGATTTCGTCATTGAACGCGGCCTCCGCGCCGGTTGCGGCGACCTTGCTCGAGCCGGTGATCGAAGGCGCACCCTGGCTTGCCAGCCGGGTGGCTGCGGCCCGGCCCTTCATCGACGTTCCGGACCTTGCGCGCCGGATCGACGCCGTGATCGCGGGTCTTGCGCGGGCGGAAAAACTTGCATTTCTTCAGGGCCATCCCGAATTGGCCCCCGCTGCGCCAGAGAAGATGACGGCGGCCTCCCGGCAGGAGCAGGGTCGCCTGGACCTGGCACGGCCCTCGGCGGATGTGGCGGCAGAGCTTGCGGAGCTGAACCGTCGCTACCGCGCACGGCACGGATTTCCGTTCATCATCGCCCTGAGCGCCCGCAAGGACCTCGACAGCGTCATCGCGCAATTCCTGCCCAGCCTCGAAGCCGACACGGCCTCCGAAATTGATCGCGCGCTGTCCGAGGTCGCGCTGGTCGTGCGGGCACGTCTCGCGCGGCTGACCGGTGCCGAGGCAGGGGTCCACGGGACGGCCGAAACGTGACGCGCCGGTCAACACCCGCTGTGAGAGGGGCTTCGATGAAAGGCTTCCTTCTGAGATTGCGCCGGTCGGAAGATAAGGCGCGCCCGCCGCATGCGTGGCTTGGCGCGCTCGGGGGCGGCGGATTGCTGGCGCTCAGCATCTTCTTCATCGTCGGTGGCTTCAATCTTGGCGTGGGAACGCCCTTCCGTCTCGGCACGGGTGCGTTTTCCGTCCTCTCGGGCGGCGTGCTTGCCGTGCTTTCCGTGGCGATCATCGTGATCGACCTCAGGGACAACCGCGATGCGGAGAAGCCGGACTGGATCTCGTTCTTCGCCATCGGGGCTGCGTTGATGATCTTCGCGCTGGTCACGGACCGGTTCGGGCTGCTTCCCGGGGTGTTTCTCGCGACCGTCACCGCCAGCCTGCCGGACCCGAGCTTACGCCCGGTCGGCAAGTTGCTCTTGGCACTTGTTGTCTCATTGGCATGCTGGGGGCTGTTCATCGGCCTTCTCGACCTGCCCTTCCAAGCGTTCAAAGGGGTCTGAGGGATGGATCTTCTGGCCAATTTCGGAAGCGGGCTTCTGGTCGCGATGGAGCCGCAGAACCTGATGTATTGCTTCATCGGGGTATTTCTTGGAACCTTCATCGGCGTGTTGCCGGGCATCGGTTCGATGGCGGCGATCTCGATGATCCTGCCGCTGACCTTCTATCTGGAACCGACGTCCGCCCTGGTGATGATTGCGGGCGTCTATTACGGCGCGGAATACGGCGGCTCCATCGCGTCGATCCTGATGAATATCCCCGGCACACCGTCGTCTTCGATCACCTGCATCGACGGCTATCCGATGGCACGCGACGGGCGCGCGGGCGTCGCCCTGTTCGCCAGTGCGATCGCGTCCTTCGGGGGCGGAATGATCGGCATGATCGTCATGGCCGTGCTCTCACCGGCGCTTGCGGCGCTCGCCCTGAATTTCGGACCGACCGAATATTTCGCGGTGATCCTGCTGGGCCTGGTCGCCGCCTCAGCCGTCTCGAACGGCAGCCCGGTCAAAGGCGTCGCGATGGTCGTCGCCGGTCTGATGCTGGGAACGGTCGGTGTCGACATCACCACCGGGGCCGAGCGTTTCACCATGGGAATTCCCGAACTGCGCGACGGGGTGAACCTCGTCATCGTGGCGATGGGCCTGTTCGGCGTGGGAGAATTGATCGTCTCCATCAAGGCGAACGCCAGCGGCGCGCATCAGACGAACATCGACTACGCAAAGTTCTATCCCAGCAGGGCGGAATGGAAGGCGATCCTGAATCCGATCCTGCGCGGTGGCGGCATCGGCAGCTTCTTCGGCGCCCTGCCCGGCACCGGGCAGACCGTCGCCTCTGCCGTGGCTTACGCGGTCGAAAAGAAGTTCTCGCCCAACCGGGCCAACTTCGGCAAAGGCGCAATCGAGGGCGTTGCCGTTCCGGAATCCGCCAACAATTCGGCGACGCAGACCGCCTTCATTCCCACGCTCACGCTCGGCGTGCCCGGCAGTGCCTCGATGGCCCTCGTGATCGGCGCCCTGATGATCCACGGGATCACCCCCGGCCCGCGCCTCCTTGTGGAACATGCCGATCTGTTCTGGGGCCTCGTCGCCAGCTTCCTGATCGGCAACGTGATGCTGCTGGTGCTCAACATCCCGATGATCGGCCTTTGGGTGCGCCTGCTGCAGATCCCGTACCGCTACATGTATCCCACGATCATCGTGCTGATCTGCATGGGCGTCTATTCCGTCAACAACAACGTCTTCGACATCTGGCTGACGCTGCTGTTCGGCTGGGCGGGGTATTTGATGCGGCTGTTCAAGTTCGAACCCGCCCCGCTGCTCATCGGCTTCGTCCTCGGCCCGATGATGGAGGAACAACTGCGCCGCGCCATGCTTCTGTCGCGGGGCGATCCGACGGTGTTCCTTACCCGTCCGATCAGCGGTGTCCTGATCGCGATCACGATCGCGCTGCTGGTCTATTCCTTCGCCTCGGCGCTGCGGGGGCACCGCCTGCGCAAACGCATGCTCCACTCGGCCGAATAACCCTTCTGAAACCTGTCTCCCGTCCTGAAAGGCCCCTCACATCATGAAATCGCTGAACCTTCTGGCTCTGTTCGCCACCACCTTGCTTGCAACTGCCGCCCATGCGGAACCCGGCAAGTGGACCGATGAACCTGTCCGTATCGTCGTGACCTTCCCGCCCGGTGGGACCAGCGATCTGGTCGCGCGGATCCTTGCGCAATACCTCGAAAGCGAGTTCGGCCAGAAAGCCGTCGTCGACAACCGCCCCGGTGCGGGCGGCACGGTGGCCGCGGATTACGTCGCGCAGCAGGCCCCCGACGGCACCACGCTGATCCTCGGCAACAACGCGCCCTTCACGATCGCGCCGACGCAATTCGAAACCCTGCCTTACGATCCGATCGCCGGCTTCACGCATATCGCCAATCTCGGCGCGTCCACGCCCGGTCTGTTCGTGCAGCCGTCCCTTGGCATCACCGATCTCGACGGGTTCATCGAAAAGGCCAAGGGAGACGGCATCACCTATGGCTCATCCGGGGTGGGCTCGATCACCCATATCCTCGGAAATGCGGTTGATGGCGCGCTCGGGATCGCGACGATCCATGTGCCCTACCAGGGCAGTGCCCCGGCCATTCAGGATTTTCGTGCCGGTGTGCTCGAGGCGTTCTACGACTCGATGGCGCAGAACGCGGCGATGATCGAAGACGACGAAGTCGTGGCGCTGGCCGTGGCGTCGCCCGCGCGCTCCGCCCGCTTCCCGGACATCCCGACCTTCCGGGAACTGGGCTATGACGTGGTGATCGAAAACTGGACGGGATTGTCCGGACCTGCGGGCATGGACCCGGCAATGGTGGCCACGATCCACGATTCAGTCGAATACATCATGGCATTGCCGCCGGTGATCGAACAGATGGACCAATGGGGCATCAGCCATACCGCGATGACGACCGAGGAATTTTCCGCGTTCGTCGCCAACACGATCACCGTCTGGCGTCCACTGATCGAGGCCGCCAATGTCAACGGCGGCTGACATGTCCCGCGGGCCTGCTCCGGCGGCTGAAGCACAGGGGGACCTCCTCCCTGTGCGCTTCATCCTGAACACGTTTTACTCCGGTCCGCAGGCGTGGTTCTTTCTCGCCGACGACAGGGGCTATTTCCGTGAGGAAGGACTGGACGTGGTTTTCACCGAGGGCAATTCGCTGGCGCGTGCGGTGACCACGATGACGAGCGGGGTCTATGACGCTGGCTTCGGTGACCTGAACGAACTCGTTCGGATGCGGGCGGCGGGGGTGTCCGATACGCCGGTGGCGGTCATGGCGATCCACAACCGACCGCCCTACACCATCGCCGTCGATGCAGCCGGGGATATTTACAGCCCCGCCGATCTGCCCGGCACGCGCCTGATCTCGCACGATCAGGACGCGGCCCTGCTCTTGTTCCGTGAGTTCTGCCGCGCGGCCGGTATCGACCCGGACTCCGTGTCGATCACGATTTCGCACCAGCCGCACAAGGTGATGGTCCCGCAGATGCTCGCCGGAGACTGGGACGGCATTTTCGGCTTCGTGAACACTGTCGCGGCGCAAGCAATCGAGGCGGGGGTGAACCCCGGGCTGACATTGCGCCACCTCGCGTGGCAGGACCATGCGCCCGCATTCTATGGCGGGGCGATGATGGTGACGCGCGCGTTTCGCGACGCGCGGCCGGATGCTGTTCGCGGGCTGTGCCGTGCAGTCAATCGCGGCCTGAGCGACACGATGGCGGACATAGAGGCGGCCATGGATGCGGTCGTGCGACGCAACCCCGATATCGACCGCGCGGCCAATCGCGCCCGCCTTCTGGGAACGCTGGCCTTCGAGATGGGAGACACGGCGGCCCGGACGTCCGGCCTCGGGGACGTCGACGACAGCCGCCTGCGCGAGATTGCGCGACTGATCTCAGAGGCCAAGGGCTATGCCTCCCGGCCCGCCCCCGCCGACATCTTCGACCGCTCTTTCCTGCCCGCGGCGGCAGAGCGGGCGCGCAACACGGTCGACGTTCGATGAAAGCGACCGGGACTTGAAGATCGCCTTCGTCTTCGTCGGTGCGTTGCACGACATGGGCTTCAACGCCGCAGCGCTGGACGGGGCCGACAGCCTGCGCGACCGGCATGACGTCACCATCGATGTCGTCAGCGACATTCCCTTTGAGATCGCGGCCATGAAGGCAGCCCTGCGAAAGGCCGCCCAAGGCAACGACGGCGTCATCTTCGTGGGTGGACAGGGAAACATCGTCATGTCCGAGGTGGCAGCAAATCACCCTGACAAGATGTTCGCCGTCATTCAGGGCGATGTCATCGGCAGAAACCTGGCAAGCTACGATGTGCTTCAGGAGCAATCGGCGTTTCTTGCGGGCTGCCTTGCAGCACGGATCACCCGGAGCGGCATGGTCGGCCATCTTTCCGGGCACAGGGTGACCCCGGGCCTCAAGGGACGCGCGGCCTTCGTCGCCGGCGCCGCCCACATCGATCCGAATGTCACCGTTCTGACGGGGTTCTGCGGCACGCAGGACGACTCGGCGGTCACGCGGACATGGGCCGGCGCCCAGATCGCGGCCGGTGCCGACATCCTCTTCACGATGCTGAACGCGGCGCGGCAGGGGGCGATCGATGCCTGTCGCGACATGGGCGCGCGCCAGATCGGCAATGCGCGGGACTGGTGCGCGGTCGATCCGGAGGTCTTCATCGCCTCAGCCGTCGCCCGTATCGATCTGGGCGTCGACCGGGCGGCCCGCGACATGTTGGCGGGAACGACTCCCGCGTCGGTCCAGCACCTTGGCCTTGCCGAGGGAAACGTGGTTTCCCTGCGCCTTGCGCCCGACGTGCCCACCGTCGTCGCGCAGGAGATGGACGACATCGCGCAGCGTATCAGGACCGGCCAGATCGACGTTCCGACCACCTATACCGGCGCGGAATTCATGATCTGAACCGTCTTGCGCGACCGGTCCGGACGTCAGACCGTCTATGCCCCGCCGCGAAACAGCGAAAAGCCCCACGGCGTGAACTTGAAGGGCAGATGAAAATGCTCGTTGACCTTCGCGATGCCGAACCGGAACACAGCGACTTCCAGAAAACACGGGTCCGGAACCGCCACACCGGCGGCGCGGTAATAGGCGGCGACGTCGAATTCGACTTCGTAAAGGCCTGATACCACGCCTGCACCCGCCGCCACCGGATGATCGAGCAGGCCGCTCGCTCCGCAGGCCCCGGAGGCCACGTCGCGTCGAACCTGCCCGACCTGCCAGAGCCGGACCTGCAAACCGGACGCGGGCATCCCGCGCGCAATATCGACAGCATGGATGGAAATGCCGCCCGCCACGGGTGTCTCGCCAAATGTCGTCATTCCAATATCCTTGCAATCGGCTTCGCTCCGACGGGCCGCACGCTGCCGCGGACCCGAGCTCAGCATACTTTGACGGCCTTCGGCAGGCTATCGCGGATCATACGGGCGACGACCGCACAATCCCGCCGTGCCGAACCGTGTGACCGGCGACACGAAACGGAACACCGCTTCGCACCGCCCTCTCTGCACGGTCAGGCGACGCGACGACCCGCGCTCCAGACGCCACGTGGCAGGACTAGGTCACCAGATCGGTGCAGTCGGACCAGATCGGCCCGCAACCCGGCCTCGATCCGACCGCGATCGGCAAGCCCGACTGCCTGCGCCGGTGCGCCGGTCACCGTCGAGATGCCGCGCGGCAGGTCGTCCCAGAGCCGTCCCAGAATGACCGCGGAGAGCAACAGCGCGGCGGGCACGTAGTCGGACGAGACGATATCCAGCAGGTCCGCCTTGGCCAACGCCTCCGCCGAGACGTTGCCGCTGTGCGATCCGCCGCGCACCAGATTGGGTGCGCCCATCATCACAGCGATTCCGGCATCGCGGCACGCGCGCGCCGCTTCCTCCGTGGTCGGGAATTCGGCCAGCCGAACGCCATGGGCGGCGCTGGTGCGGACCTGTCCCTCCGTCGTGTCGTCGTGGCTTGCCAAGGCGGCGCCGTAACGTCCGGCGGCGGCGACGGCGGCCGCCTCGTGCCGCGCACCGTGGCTGACCTGAAGATCGCGCAACTCGTCGCAATAATCCGCGAAGGCCGCATCGGTCAGGCCATGTTTGCGGGTCATGTAGACCTTGAGCTTGTCAGGATCCGCGAATTGCCGTTGGCCGGGGGTGTGATCCATCAGGCTGACGATGCCCACACGATCCCGGGGTCCGAAGCTGTCGAGTTCTCCCACCAGTTCCTGACTGCAGATTTCGGCCCGCAGATGCAGGAAGTGGCTGATCTTGAGGGCCCCTTCCGTCCGAAGGCCCATGATTTCCGTCGCAAGATCGCGCGCATAGGCGCTGTATCCGGTGCCTTGCCGTGACCGGAGGGTGCCGACGCGCAGTGCATCGAAAACGGTCGTGATGCCGCATGCGGCGAGTTCGGCATCATGGGCGACGATGGCGGGCCGGTGCGGCCAGTGGGCGGCGGGTCGCGGCTCGATATGACGTTCCAGATTGTCGGTGTGCAACTCGATCAGACCCGGGATCAGAAGGTCGCCCTCAAGGTCGATCGCCCCGGCCGGCACCTGTCGTCCAGTATCGATGGCGGCTATCTTTCCGTCAGCGACGGTGACCGCTCCGGTCACGATTTCCGTCGCAAGAACGATACGGGCGTTGGCGAGGATCAGCTTGTCGGGCATTGGGAACCTGCAAGGTCGGAGGAAACAAAATGGGCTGGAATCGCTATGCGATCTATTGGTTGCCGGACGGCGCGCTGGCACGGGTCGGCGCTGCCTGGCTGGGGTGGGATGTCCGCCGGGGCTCCGCCGTGCCCGGCGCAGATGCAGCGACGGACGGGCCCCGGCGATACGGATTTCATGCGACACTGAAGCCGCCATTTCGCTTGCAGGGCTCCGAGTCCGATCTTGTCGGCGCCGCGACGGCGCTCGCGCGAAGCCTGCCGGCCGTTGGTCCGCAACCCCTCGAGGTTGAAAATCTCGGTCGCTTCCTTGCCATTCGGCCGAAGGACGATGCCCCTGCCCGCAGGCTGGCGGCAGATTTCGTCGAGGGCCTCGACTCCTTTCGCGTCCCGAGCACGCCCGAGGATCTGGCGCGTCGCCGTGCCGCCGGGCTGACGGCGGCGCAGGACGCGCTTCTGGTCCGCTGGGGCTATCCCTATGTCATGGACGAACATCGGCTGCACCTGACGCTGACCGGTCCGAACCCGCCCGAAGGATCCGAGGCGCGGGCGCGGGCGCACTTCGAAGACGTCCTGTCCGGTCCGCACGGCATCGCGTCCGTCGCCCTTGTCGGCGAGGATGCCGAGGGGCGGTTTCACCTGATCCACGACCTGCCCCTCCGACCTCATGCGGCAGGTCCATAGATCGCGGCCAGCGCGGCGGTGACGGCCATGTCCAGCGTTCCCGAATTGTCGATCTCGGCATGCCTTACCCCGCGCGGGGGGGCGACACCGGGACGGGCCAGACGCCGCGCGATTTCTTCGGGCGTTTCCCGTCCACGTCCCGACAACCGCACCGCAAGGATGTGCGGTGCGGCGGTGACCGACAGGACCGTCAGCGCGGGGAAGACATGGGCGGCGGCCTCGATGCTGCCACGCGACAGGTTGGCCAGTTGCCATTCGCCCGCCGAAACAGCAACCAGTGCCTCGGACGGGATGCCGTAGCGCAGGCCATGCGCCTCCCAGTGCAGGCAGAAGTCGCCGTCCGAGACGCGTTCCGCAAAGGTTTCCTCGTCCACGCTCTCGAAATCCTCACCCCCGGCATCCCCGGGTCGGGTGATGACGCGGCGCACCGGGCGCAGCGTCGTGTCGCGGGTCGCCAGCCCGTCGATCAGGCTGTCCTTTCCCACCCCGGAGGGGCCGACGACGGCGATCAACTGTCCCGTCACGGTGCGAAGGCCGACACGTCGACCTCCCGGTCGGCGACGGCCTGTCGGGCCTCCGCGTCGTGGAAAATTCCGGCAACGGCGGCTCCGCGCCCCTTCGCCTCATGGATCAACGCCAACACGACTGCACGGTTGACCGGGTCGAGCGATGCTGTCGGTTCATCCAACAGCAGGACGGGATAGGGGTGCACGAAGCCGCGCGCGATGTTGACCCGCTGCTGTTCGCCCCCCGAAAATGTCGTGGGCGACAGCCCCCAAAGGCGGTCCGGCAGGTTCAGACGGTGCAGCAGCTCCTCGGCCCGTGCCCGCGCCTCGGCCACAGGCACGCCCAGTGCCCGCAGCGGCTCGGTCACGACATCGACGGTCGGAACGCGCGGGACCACGCGCAGGAACTGCGACACGTAACCCAGTGTGCCCCGCCGCAAGGCCGCGATCTGGCGCGCGCTGGCCGTCGCAAGATCAAGCCCGGCAACCACGAGACTGCCGCCGCCCGGGGCGTAGTTGCCCTGCAACAGGCGCAGAAGCGTGGACTTGCCCGCGCCCGACGCCCCCGTCAGGGCCACGCATTCCCCCGCCGCGATGGCCAGATACGCGCCACGAAGCACCGGGATGGCCTGGCCGCCCTGATTGTGAAGGACGAAATCCTTCGAGAGGTTCTCTACGCAGATCATGTGGGCAATACCGAGGACACGAGGAGTTGGGTATAGGCGTGTTGCGGATCGTCCAGCACGCGGTCGGTCAGGCCGGTTTCGACCACGTGACCGTCTTTCATCACCATCAGGCGATCGGCAAGCAGGCGCACGACGCCGATGTCGTGGGTGACCAGCACGGCGCTCAGCCCCATGTCGCGCACTAGTCCGCGCAACAGGTCCAACAGCCGCGCCTGGACGCTGACGTCGAGGCCGCCGGTCGGTTCGTCCATCAGGACAAGGCGAGGGCCCGTGACAAGGCCGCGCGCGATCTGAAGCCGTTGCTGCATGCCTCCCGAAAACTGCGTGGGACGGTCGTCGATGCGGCCAGGGTCGATCTCCACCCGCGCAAGCCAATCCTCGGCCGTGTGCCGGATGGTACCGTAATTTCGGGCCCCTCCGGCCATGAGCCGTTCGCCCACGTTTCCACCTGCGCTGACACCCATGCGCAGACCGTCGCGCGCGTGTTGGTGGATGAAGGCCCAGTCGGTTCGGGTCAGGCGACGGCGCTCGGGTTCGGACATGGCCAGGACGTCACGGTCCTTGAACCGGATGGTTCCCGCGTCGGGGGTCAGGTGACCAGCCAGACAGGACAGCAGCGTCGATTTCCCCGACCCGCTCTCCCCGACCACGCCCAGAACCTCTCCGGGCCAAAGCTCCAGATCGACGTCCGCGCAGCCGATCCGGGGGCCATATCGCTTTGTCAGACCGCGGACAGCCAGCAGCGGCGCAGCCTCATGCGTGCCAAAATCCTGCGCAAGAGTATCAGACATGAGCATGGACACACTCCTCGACCTGGTCTGCCGCATCGACGTCTTGGCCGCGCACGACCTTTGCGTCACGCCCGATCCGCAGGCCCTGCGCTCCGGCCTCGCGATCGGTTTTGTCGGCGTCGTGGCGGCCATCTGGTTTTGCCTCAACGCGGTGGCCACACCCGACGCCGGGTATTACGACAGCGACGATTGCGACGGCGGAGACTGACCCGCGCGTCATGCCCGCCGCTCCGCGCAGTAATCCGTATCCGAACAGACATAGCGCCGCGTGCCCGCGTCGTCGGCCACGATTTCATCGAGGTAGGCCGTGTCAGACCCACACAGGGCGCATGCACCGTCGGCCTTCGACGCCTCGAACGGATGATCGTCGAAGTCGAGGCTGACGACCTTCGTGAACGGCGGGATGGCATAGATGCGCTGCTCCCGCCCGGCCCCGAACAACTGGATGCACCGCGACTCCAGCTTCGGGTTGTCGAAACGCGGGATCGGGGACGGGTCGAAGACATGGCGGTCATTGACCATGGCCGGATAGGCATAGGACGTCGCGATGGCCCCGTGCCGCGCGATGTCCTCATAAAGTTTGACATGCATCAGCCCGTATTCCTCCAGCGCGTGCATGCGTCGTGTCTCCGGCTCGCGCGGCTCCAGAAAGCGCAGCGGCTCGGGGATGGGCACCTGGTAGACGAGGATCTGGTCGTCGGTCAGCGGCGTCTCGGGGATCCGGTGGCGGGTCTGGATGATGCTCGCCTCCGTGGTGCGGGTGGTGGTGGCGACGCCCGCCACGCGGGCGAAGAACTGCCGGATGGATACGGCGTTCGTCGTGTCGTCGGCCCCCTGGTCGATGACCTTCAGCGTGTCGTCCGGTGTCAGGCAGGCCGCCGTCACCTGAACACCGCCCGTGCCCCAGCCATAGGGCATGGGCATTTCCCGACTGGCGAAGGGGACCTGATAGCCGGGAACCGCCAGACCCTTCAGGATGGCGCGCCGAATGCCCTTCTTCGTGGGTTCGTCCAGATAGGCGAAGTTGTAGTCGCTCACAGCAGTCTCCGATCGATCAGCGCGGCGCGCAGGGCTTCGGCCCCGGTGAAATGGATGCCGTCCATCCCGATTGCCTGCGCGCCCTTCACGTTGTGCAGACCGTCGTCGATGAACACACAGGTGTCCGGCGCGACACCGGCCCTGCGGCACAGCAGGTGAAAGATGCGGCGATCCGGCTTGACCATCCTCTCCTGGCCCGAAACCACAAGAGTGCGGAACACCTCACCCAGACGGGGATGGACGCGCACCCCTTCCGGCCATGTCTCGCTGGACCAGTTGGTGATCGCGTGCAACGCCACGCCGCGCGCCAGAAGGTCGTCCAGCACGGCCCAGGTGCCCGGGACCGCATCTTGAACGGTGCGCTCATAGAGCGACGGATAGGCTGCCAGACGTCGCGCGTCGGTCGGGTCGTCCAGCTCCGCAGCAAGATCGCTGAATCGCTGGCCACCGTCCGCCCGCAGATTGCGCGCGGGAAAGTCGATCCGCGCCGTGAAGTCACGTGCGTGCGCCTCGCCCATCTCCGGCGACCACGCCAGATGCGGCTGCCAGTCGACAAGCACACCGCCGATGTCGAAGACCACATTGTGCAGGGTCATCGCCGTGCCTCCCGACCGCTTGCGGCCCGAAGGCGTCCGGCCCGGGGCCCGGGAGTCCCGGACGTAAACCGCGCAATCGGGTGTTCCCGCCGCGATATCACCCTCTCGTCGCCACAAAACGGCCCTCGAATTGACGGGCGGGGAAGCGATACCCCGAAGGTGTGGGGGTGCAACAAACGGAAGTGTGCGCCATGACTGCCTGTTTCGATGTGCCGTTTCTCGGCATCACATGCCTCGGCGACCTGACGGTCCGGCTTGCCGGCTTCGAGGTCGATCTTACCCATCCGAGCGTGATCGCGACGTTCGTCATCGGCAGCGTGCTCGGCATCTTCATTTTCCGCTCGCCGGTCTGATTGGGTCATTCCGCAGCCTCCTGACGGAAGGCGACCGCCTCTCGGCGCAATCGCCGGATCAATTCGAGTTCGGCCTGGAAATCCACGTAATGGGGCAGCTTGATGTGCTCCAGAAAGCCGCTCGCCTGGATGTTGTCGGCGTGCGACAGCACGAATTCCTCATCCTGGGCCGGTGCTCCCACGAAATCCTCTCCCAACTCTCGCCATTGCAGCGCCCTGTCCACCAGTGACATGGAGATCGCCTTGCGCTCACACGCGCCCAGCGTCAGGCCATAGCCGCGGGTGAACTGCGGCGGCTCCGACTTCGATCCGGTGAACTGGTTGACGGTTTCGCATTCCGTGACGGTGATCTCCGCGAAGGCGACCGTCAGGCCAAGCTCCGGGATTTCCATCGACACCTCGACGGTTCCGATCCGCAATTCGCCCACGAAGGCGTGCGTGCGCCCGTAGCCACGCTGCGTCGAATAGGCGAGGCCAAGCGTGAACCCCTCGTCGGCCCGGGCAAGCGCCTGAAGGCGGGTGGCGCGACTGGCGGGCAGGCTCAGCGGTTCGCGCGTCAAGTCGGGGGGCGTCGGATCGCCGTCCGCTTCCGCGCGCAAAAGCCCGTCTCGACCCAGGTGCTCCGCCACGCGCATCCGCGACCCGCCGCCGTCGATCTGCGCCGCCTGCTCGGGGGTTGCCCCGGCGGCCAGCGCAAAATCCAGC
>JBARXR010000027.1:0-24508 GCA_049647445.1 Jannaschia sp.
GGCCGGGTCTTGGCGAAGCGGGTAAAGACCGGCTGGGGTCGGACGGTTGCTTCGCTCGGGCGGTGCGGTGACACCTTTCGGGCGGAAACGTCCTCGGGAGATGTCTGCCCTTCGGGGTTGAAGCGCATCATCCACATGCCCGCGCCGAAAATGAAGAAGACGAAGCTATAGATGTTGGTCCAGACATGGACCGTCGCCAGCGTCAGGGTCAGGCCGATGAACGTGAACATGTAGGAGCGGCGGATACGGCCCACGGTGGATTGTTCCTCGAAGGGCCGACGCAGGATCCCGAGCAGGCCGACGCCCCACCCGAGGGCTATGAAGACGAAGGCCGGAACGCCATAGCGCACCGCCATCAGCAGCCAGAAGTTGTCGATGCTGGCCGAGGGCATGAAGGTCGGTCGAACCCAGTCGTTATGGCCCACGCCGAACCAGACCGCGGGCGGGATGCCCTCGGTCGCATTGCCGAAGATGTTCATCACACCCCATTCGAAGATGATGCCGCGCCAGAACGCGTTGTGGGCCGAGAAGGTCGCATAGCTCATGAAGACGCGTAGCGGCGTGCGGTCCGACGTGATGTCGATCACGACATAGAACAGGGCGAACACCCCGAGCAGGAGCCACCAGCGCCCCTTGAAGCCCGCAAAGATCGCGGCCCAGAGGATCAGGCCCATCTGCAGCAGGATCGCCAGCAGGGCCCCCGACGACAGGGCCAGAAAGCCGCTGAACGCGACGGCGCCCGCCGTCAGGAAGCGACGCTTGCGGGAGAACACATCCTTGAGCGCGACGAAGGCCATCGAGAAGGCGATCGAGCAGAAGAGGCCGTAGTGGATGGGGTGGGAGAAATTGGCCTGCACCCGCTCGAACCCGAGACGCGCTTCGATATCGACGATGTTGACGGTCGTCACACCGGGCACGGCAGAGATGATCCGCAACAGCAGCGGGTTTCCCGACATCGTCTCCTGCAGGGCGAACGGGATCGTGCAGATGACGATCATGATGATCCAGCGGCTGACCGCGAGAAAGGTTTCCGGCGTGCGGATGCAGGCGCGGGCGATCAGGTATCCACCCAGGAACTCGACGCCGACGGAGGGGGCCTGCTGGATGATGCGGTCGGGATTGTTGACCGCAAGCGACAGGCAGATCCAGATCGCATGGCCAAGGAACAACCAGTCCGTGGGAAGCGTCGGGCCGTATTTCCCCATCAGGACGCGGGCCAGCAGCGGCAGCGTCGTCAGCAGAAGCAGCAGGCGCAGGGTCGTCAGATAGAGGGCTCCGGCCTGGAAGCTGATGGGGACAGCGACGCAGAGCAGGTAGAGGATCACCAGCAACGGCAGACGCTGTGCAGCAGCGTGCACGGGCGCTTGGGTCATCTGCAGACGTGTCACGGGCGCGCCCAGGCGTCGTTCCACGTCGGGGCGTCGTCGCCCGCCGGACCTGCGCCCGCGTCATTCCACGGCTTGTTCAGCGGATGGCGCACTTCCAGCGCGAACGCCTCGACGGTGCCGTCGAAGGATTTGCGGTTGGCGAAGGGGTTTCCGAAGCTCAGACCCCAGCTTTCGCGGGCGCGCGTCGGGCCGAAGGTGCGAACCTCTCCGATCTCGACGCCATCCTCCGACAGTGTCAGCAGGCCGACATCCGCGTCATAGGACAGTACGAGGTTCACCGCTCCGGCCTCGAATATCCGGGTCGGACGGCTGCGCAGCCGCACGCCACGCGCCGCAGCGGTCAGGAAATCCGCGTGGATCGCGCCGCGGTCCGTGACCGCCAGCACGAGGTTGCGATGAATGCGCAGAACCTCACCCGCCGACGTGCGGTCCGCGGCGGGTATCAGGCGCACCGTCATGCGGAACGCCGTGGTGCCAAACCAGGGGGCCGTCATCTCCGGCGTCAGGCGAAGGGGGGCGTTGCCTCCGCCGATCTCGATGGTGCCCCCCAACGCGCGTTCCACGAGTTCATCCGCACCGGCGCCCGCAAAGGCCGTGATCGCCCCCCGCGCCGGGTCGAACCGCAGGACTTCGAACAATCCCTGTTGCTCCCTGCGGAGATTTGCCGGGGACGCCACATCGCCGGTCTCGAGGCCGATCAGGCGCGGTGCACCGATTTCGCGACCATAGAGGGCGCCTCCCGTCCGGGCCACGAAGTCGGCGGGCCGCGCCGGACGCGTCGGGGACACGGAGGTGAAGACGGTGTCATAGTGGTTGGATTCGGTCGCGAAGCGGTTCTGTACCAGGAGATTGCCCGCGACCACCCAGTCCGACTGCCAGCGGACGGTCGGCACGACATGGGCGACGTTTGCGAGGACGATCACGTCGCGCGACAGGTCCGCCACCTTGATTTGCGGCGTCCACAAGTCCGGGTCGTCGCGCCAGCCACCCGAGACCGCATTCTGGACGACGGTATTGCGGCTGATCAGCAGGCCATCGGTCGCGCCGACGGCAATCCCGTTGAGGTGCGCATTGATGATGAGGTTTTCCTCGATGGCAACGTCTCGATAGAACATGTCCGGCCCGGCAAGATTCTGATCTATCACCTGATTGTTCATGGCGATGCTTTGCGACCACTTGCCGGTGCCGGAGCTCAGCAGGTTGTCGCGGATCACGATGCCACGGCTGGGTGCCGTGGTGTCCGTTGTCGAAAACTGGATCATGGTCGCAAGGTCGGTGCTGTCGTCCGGACCGATGAAATCCCGGATCGTGTTGCCTTCGATGGTCACGCCGGTCACCTGGCGAAACATCATCCCGCCGGTCCGCAGGCTGTGCAGTGTGTTTCCGTCGATCATCACATCTTCGGACCGGGTCACCGTGACACCCCGTGCCAGCAGGCTCAGGGTGCTGTCGCGCAGGCGCACCGTTTGCGCGTCCGTGACGATCAACCCGTTGCCGACCGGCAAGGCGGCGCCCTCCCGTCCGTCGACCAGCGCGCCCGTGATCCTGATGCGTTGCAGATCGATCTCGCGGGTCCCGATAATGCGGAACGGTCGCGCGCCATCGAATTCGCCGTCTTCGGACACATGCGAAAGGTGCAGGTCGCGCAGGGCTATGTTGCGCCCGTCGATCACGGTCAGGCGGTGGATCAGCGCGGCATCGGCCGGGTTTGCGGATCGCAGGGTCACCGGCGCGTCCCCGCCGCCTATTTCGCGGAGGACGACATGGTCATAGCTGCCCGGTGCGAGGGCGATGTCGTCGCCGGGCCGCGACTGCGCCAGGATTTCGTCCAGCGTTTCGGGCGTGACGGTAAAGCTGCGCTGGGCCAGAGCCTGTCCGGCCGTCAGAACGGCCCAAAGCGTTGCGAGCAGCGCCAGTCTGCGCAAGCCCTTTGCCGGGATCATGGTCATTGCCTGCTCCGTACCGGTCTGATCTGGCCGGTTCTGCTGCTCTGTGTTTCTGGCCCTCTGACGGGGCCGCTTGTCGCACCTTGCCTGCGGGGATAGCCTTCACCAAGCGTTTTCGCCGGGGGAAGGCCATGAACGATCAACCTGTGACCACAGCGCCGCGCGCCAAGGCACGGCGTCGCGGCCTGAACCGGCTGCGCGGCCTGCGCACCGCGCTTGTCGGTCTGCGCCGGTTCTGGCTCCGGAGGGTCTGGGGAATGGACATCGACGCGACGGCCCAGATGTCGCTGTCGGCCCGGTTCGACCGGACGTTTCCGCCCGGTATCCATGTGGGCGCGCACAGCTACATCGCTTTCGAGGCGCGTATCCTGACCCATGATATGACCCGTGGTCTGTATCTGCACACGCGGATCGGGCGGAACTGCTTCATGGGCGGGCGTGCCCTGATCCTGCCGGGGGTCGAGATCGGCGACGGCTCGATCGTCGGCGCCGGGTCCGTGGTGACGAGGTCCATCCCGCCAGGCAGTCTCGTGGCCGGAAATCCGGCCCGGATCCTGCGGGAGGGGATATCCGTCGGACCCTATGGGCGATTTGCGGATGCCGACGAGACCGAGGCGCGCCTTGCGGCGGCTGGCCTGACCTAAACCCCCTCGTAGCCCGAAAGATCGAGATCGGGTCGCATCTGCGCGAGACGGCGATTGCTGTCGCGGAACTGTCCCGCCAGGCGCACCGCCACCACATCGCGGACCGGGTGTCCGTCTCCGGTCAGCGACCGTGCCCAGGAACGCCGGACCAGCCAGCCCGTCGCCGCGTAGATGCCCTTGCGCCCGCCTCCAAGGGACACGACGGGCACGGGGTTCAGGATGCTGGGGCGCACGTGGTTGATCCGGCGCAGGATCGCCGCACCGCTTTCCGGATAGCTCGGTGCGTAGGCGCTCTGCGCGTCCGGCCCGAGGCCTTGGAACCGTGTCGCGCCGGCAAAGTCGGCCAGCGCGGCGACCGCCGCCTCGCCGTCGCGCGCCACCGCTTCCTGCGTCAGGACGTGGACATTGGCGTCACCGAAAAGCGTGTCGTAGCAACCGATCAGTCGGTCGTAGTGGAAATGCGCCGCATCGAAGCCGTGGAAGCCGGGTTCATCTATGCCCGAAAGGAACGCGGCCGCCGTCAGCGTGCCGCCCCGTTGCAGATACTGCATATAGACCGACGGGATGATCCGGAACTGGTTCCGGATCGTCACGAGAATGCGCGTTCCGGGAAATATCTGTTCCAGCCGGGCGGCGTAGATTTCGCTGCCGCGTCCGCCGAAGAACGGATGGCCCGAAAGCACCTCGGACGAGATCACCGGGGCCAGTCCATCCGCAAGCCCCGCAATCCGTTCGGAGACCAGCGCGCGGGCCGGTGCGGGGTCGAAGCTCAATCCGTGGGGCCGGACGATCAGGTCCCAGACTTCCTGATGCGACAGCACCGGTGCAAAACCTGTCTCAGGCTGGAACACGCGCTGTTGCAGCCAGCTCGTGGCGGTCTTGTGGTAGCCGATGTGGATCAGGGGCGTCGTGGTCATGCCGTGTTGTCCCCCGTCCGTGGCGGCCGGGCAAGAAGGATGGCAAGACCCAGAATGGCCGCAGCGGAAATGGCCAGCGCGGCAGAGGCGGAGAGCGTTGCGGTTGCGGCAGCCGTTGCGGCTGCGAAGGCGGTGGCGGCCAGGGCGATCGCGGGCCACGGTGGCCGTACGCTTTGCCCGGCACGAAGCCGCAGCATCATGGCCGACAGGACAAAGCCCGCACTTTCCCCGACGCATCCCAGCCAGATCAACGTCAAGAGAGGGGCGCCCCGGGCAAGCATCCAGCCCCCGGCGATGAGGGCCAGAAGGCGCGGCAGGTTGGAAATTGCTGCATTTTCCGTGAACCCGAGCGACAGGGCTGCGACGCCCACCCCCGCCTTCGTGATCCGAAGGCCGTGCAGGATCGCGAGCGGAACCAGAAGCACGGGGAGCGTGGCGAAACCTGTCCCGGCCAGCGGCGCGGCCAGCACCGGCGCGATCAGCACGCCAAGGGCGGCAATCGCCGCGCCTAGCATCAAGGACAGGATCATCGCGCGGCTGGCGAGGGCCGTGAAATCCGGCCCCTCCGCCGATGACAGACGCGGCAGCCAGGATGTCTGTACCGTCTTTGCCAGCACCATCGAAGGCGTCAGCGTCAGGGTCACGGCCATGGCGAAGACGCCGAGGACCTCCATCCCCATGACGCGGGCAACGATGATCTTGTCGCCCTGGAAAACGCCGAACAACAGCGCTGCGTTCAGCAGGATCGGCCAGCCGAACCGCAGCGAGCGTCCCCAGAGGACGCGGTCGAAGAGCACGCGATAGGGCCGCTCCGCCACCAGATGCGACAGGGCGGCCGCGGTGATGCCCTGAAAGACGATCGCCCAGAGCATGACCCGCCAATCGCCCAGCCACGCCGCCAATGGCCAGACCAGAAGCAGCGCCCCGAGCGCCGGAACGGTTCCCGTCAGGACAAGAGGGCCGAAACGCCGGTTTCGGTTCAGGCGGTGGATGTCAAAGTGTTCGAGCGCCTTGCAGAGCGGGACCAGCGCCAGAACCTGATAGGCCCAGGCCGCCTCCGCGATTCCCAGAAAACGCGCGAGCGGCCCCGCCACCGCCAACAGGGCCAGGGCCGCGATCACCCCCCGTAGCAACTGGAACCCCTGCAACGCCTGTTGCAGGCGCGGGGCGTCGCCGTCGCGGGCCTGCACGATCTGCTGTTGCAATCCGAACGCGGATGCCATCTCGACCGCCGCCATCGCCAGCGCGAAGGTCGCCGCGACACCGTAGTCGGCCACCGGGATCAGGCTGGCGACGGCGATGTTGCGCGCGAAAAGCAGGGCGGCGGTCGCCGTGTTGCCGGACAGCAGAAGGAGGGCGGAACGCAACATCAGCGCAACAGGTCTCGGATCGGGACGGGGCAGGGCTTGCGGCGCTTGGTCCATATCTGCATCGTCGGGTCAAGCCGGATGGCCCGGATGGCCGCTCCGGGCCCGGAGACGGCAGGGCGATGCAGGCCGATGCGCAGTTCCAGAAAGCCTTTTGCGATATCCTGATGAAGGACGCCGTCATCATCATCCCGCACCGGGACGACAGCCTGCGACTGCTGCGATGTCTCGCGGTGCTGCAGCCCGGTTTGCCCGAAGGCGTCGGCGTCGTGGTGGTCGATAACGGGTCCGCCGAGGATGTCGCCGGCCTTCTGGCGGAGGCCCATCCCGAAGTTCGGGTGTTGCGGGAGGCGCGCCCCGGGGCCGCGATGGCGCGCAACGCGGGCGTCGCCGCCACGTCCGAGGAAAGGTTGATCTTTCTCGATGCCGACTGCGTCCCGGAACCGGGCTGGCTGGCCGCCGCACTGGCCGAAGGATCGCGCGCCGACCTTGTCGGAGGCGCGGTGTCGGTCTTCGATGAACCGCCGATCGGCACCGGGGCGCAGGGCTTCGAGCAGGTCTTTGCCTTCGACAATCGGGCCTATGTCGCGATGGGATTTTCCGTCACCGCGAACTTGACGACAACGCGCAGAGTTTTCGATGCGGTCGGCCCGTTCCGCGCCGCGGTCTCCGAGGACAAGGAGTGGTGTCTGCGGGCGCGGGCGGCGGGCTTCTCGATCGCCTATGCCGCCGACATGCTGGTAGCCCATCCGTCGCGCGGCGACTGGTCGGCACTGGCGCGCAAATGGCGACGCCTGACCGAGGAGGGATACGCCTTGCACAGGGCGCAGGGCCGGGGTCCCCTCCGCTGGGCGATCCGGGCGCTGGCGATGCCGATCTCGGCCCTCGTCCACACCCCCCGTGTCCTGCTGTCCGACCGTTTGCAGGGGCCAAGGCAACGCGCCGCGACACTCGCGACGCTCTGGCGGCTCCGCTGCACCCGGATGTTCTGGATGCTCGGACAGTTGCTCAGTCGCGCATCTTGAGGACGCGCGCAGGGATGCCTGCGGCGATCGCACCGGCTGGCACGTCGTGGGTCACCACGGAGCCTGCACCGATCACGCATCCGTCGCCGAGCGTGACACCCGCCGTTATGACGGCCTTGGTTCCGATCCAGCAATCCGCGCCGATGATCACGTCGGCCTCCGCCATCGATTGTTCGGTGATCCGCGTCTCCGCGCGCAGGCCGTAGTCGGCTGCGGTCACGAATACGTCCGGTCCAAGCGTCGTGCGTGCGCCTATGACGATGCGGCCCGTTGTCTTGCCGGCCCAGAGGCTCACCCGCTCTCCGAGCTGGACGCTCGCTCCCAGATCGATCCGTGAGCCGTTGCGGAAGGTTGCGTTCGGCGCGATCCGGAGATCGCCGCCGGAGGTGATCCGGCGACGCGGTTTGACGTGGGCATAGCCGTAGTAGTGCAGCATCCGCAGCGGGTGCAGCAGGACGCCGGGATCGAGCAGCGACCCGACCGCGGCAACCGCCTTCGTCAGCGGGGAGCGATGGCGTCCGGACGGTCCGGTCTCAGCCATAGGAGCCATAACCGTATCCATAGCCGCCTCCCGGATGGTCGCATTTGTTGAGGACGACGCCGAGCACGTTGGTCTGGCGCGCCAGCTCCTGTTCGCAGCTATCCACCTGCTTGATGGTGCTCTGCTCCGCGGCGGCGATCATCAGCGCACAATCCGCATGTGGCAGGAACCCGATCGCATCGTCGCTTACCATCACGGGAGGCAGGTCGAACAGGACGACATCGGGCGCGTAGTCCGTATCGATCTGGTCGAGGACCGCTTCCACCCGGTTGCCCTGAAGCAATTCGGCCGGGTTGCGCACGGCCTGCTTCGCGGTGCTGAATGCGAGGTTGTCACTGAGGCGCACGACATGGTTTGCGAGCGCAGCGCTTCCGTCGAGGACGCGGGATATCTGGTGATCCTGCTCAAGCTGGAGCATCCGCGCCAGAGCGGGGCGCCGCAGATCGAAATCGACAACGAGAATGCGCAGCTCGTCCTGCCGTGCAAGGCTGAAGGCGAGGTTCAGCGTCACCGTACTTTTGCCGCAATCGGCGGTTGGCGACGTGACGCAGAGACGGCGCCAGTCGTTGGCCCGCATCTGCTGGGTGACCCGCGTGCGCAGGACGTCGAAGGGTGCGGTCATCGGTCCCGCTTCGCGTGTGACGATGCGCGCGGCTGTCAGAACGCGCGGGCTGATATCGACACGAGGCATGGCATCCCAGTTTGCCTCGACGGTTTGCTGCGCAGCCGTCTCGACCGGTTGCTCCGCGATCGGGTTGGGGCCTGCCATCGATTGCCCGACGACGGCATCGCGCGCGGCGCGCGCCCTGGCGATGGCGGCTTGGATACGGTCCATGGGTCAGGTCCTCGGGGTCAGGGACGCAGGCGCGACACCAGATCGCTGGCCTGCTGGATGAGATCGAATTGAACGGCGGCATAGGCCCCCGCGACGACACAGAGCAGCAGAGCGATGCGCAGCAGCCATTTGCGGAGCGGACGCGCCGCTGTCTTTTGGGCGGCAAGCTGGGTCGCGAAGGTGTCCAGGTTCGGAAGGGTGGCGATCGGCGTGATCCCGAGCCTGCGCGTCAGATCCGCCGGGCGGCGCAGGAAGCCCATGCGCAGCTCCAGAAGGACGACTGCCAGCAGACCGAGCAGGATACCGACACCGCCACCGCCGAGCACGACGAGTTTGCGATTCGGGCTGACAGGCAGGCGCGGAATGCTGGCCTGCTCGATCACCGCGACGCGCTGGCCCTTGGACAGCGCCTCGATCGCATCGCCGGTCTCCGCCAGGGCCTTCGATTCGATGGCCTGATCGTAGAGCGCACGCAGATTGGCGTGATCCTGCTCGAGCGATGCGAGTTGCGCGGTCTTCGTCGGGGACAGCGCGGCACTGCTCGCCATCGTGGACAGTTCGTCCATCAGCATCAGGCGGCGCTCCTCCTCGTCGCGAATGCGCTCGTCGATCTCGTCGATCCGGTCGTGGAAGGCCGTCCGGCGGGCATTCGAATCGTCGGTCAGCCCCTCGGCTTCGATATGTTTCGTCAGGCTGGCGATCCGGGCCGCGATATCAGCCGCGCCGGGGTCGCCCTCAGGCAGGCTGGCCAGGGTTTCGCGAAGGGCGGCGACCTGACGGCTTTCGTAGCTCTGGACGTTCGAATAGACCTCATCCTGCTGGCGGCGGACCGATTGGTGCAGGCGCACAAGACGGCGCCGCTCTTGCGAGAGATCATCGATCTCACGCTCGATCCGGGCCAGATCGGTCTGGATATTCAGGCTCCGCTGGGTGCGGAGGCCCTGCGCATCCTGAAGGAATTCGCGGTTTTCCTGCTGGAACGACAGCAACGTGGCGCCGCTCTGCGAAAGGTTCTGTTCAAGGCGCGAAACTTCCTGGTCGAAGAACTCCAATGTCTGACGGGCCACCGAGGTGCGCATGTCGACGTCTTCCGAGAGGATGCGCGTGACCAGCTCGTTGGCGACTGTCGCCACCATGACCGGGTCGGTGTCGCGAAACCCGACGGTCAGCATCGTTGCGCCCTGAGGCTGACGGCGAGAGGCCATGCCGGAGTCGATCGTGATGCTGATCCGGTTGCGCAGATCGCGGACGATGCTGTCGGGATCGGGGCGCGTCGCACCATAGATCCCGAGGCTGCTTGCCATGTTCAAGAGGGTCTCGCGGGAGAGGACCCGTTGCTGGATGATCTCCAGATGTTCGACCGCCTGCGTCTGAACGGTCGAGGCCGCCAGTTCGTCGGGGATCTTTTCGCTCTCGACCACCAGACGGGCGCCGGTGGCATAGATCGGTGGCAAGGACATCGCGAAGCCGACCGAAAGGCCCGTCACAAGGATCAGGACAGCGAAGAACCAGCCCAGACGGCGACGGAACAGCGACAGGTAGAAATGGATCTCCGTCACGATGCGACCCCGCTCGCAAGGCGCAGGGGGCTCCGGTCGGTCGTCCGGGTGGGAAGGCTTGTCACGAACAGGCCGTCCGACAGCACCTGTCGGATGACACCGGCGTCCACGCGGTCGACGCCGCCGGTCATCATGTAGATCATGGCCAACTCGGCAAGCTGGTTAATGAGGCGGGGCGTGCCCGCGCAGGCGTCATGGATCAGGTCCGAAGCCTCGCCGGTGACGAGGTCCATGGGGGCCCCGGCGGCGGACAGGCGATCGACGATGTAGTCCGCAGTGCCGTCGGCATCGAGGACGTCGAGATGTCCCCACGCGCCCACACGCTGTGCGAGCCCCGCGTGACGCGGTCGCCGTAGCCTGTCGCGCAGCGGCGGCAGACCGCAGAGAACGACCTGCAGAAGTTGGTCGTTCGCGGTATTGATGTTCGACAGGAGACGCAGCTCATCCAGGGCGGCATCTCCCAGATCGTGGGCTTCGTCGAAGATAAGGACGGTTCGACGGCCGGCTGCATATTCCGAGATCAGCGCATCCTGAAGCTGACCGAAGCGCACAACCTCGGTGGCACCGGACGAAACGTCGCCGCCCAAGGCCTGAAGGATCCACGGGATGACCGAGGCGACATCGGGTCGAAGCCCGCCGACCATCGCGATCCGGTTTTCGTCGCCCGCGTCGTGCATCAGGCGCAACAGAAGGGAAGTCTTGCCGCTCCCCTCGATACCCGTGAGCACACAGAAAGGCGTGGATGCGAAGAGACCGTATTCGAGCGCGCCATAGGCGCGGATATGGGCCGACGACCAATACAAGGTAGATGCATCCGCAAGCGGGCTGAACGGACGCCCAGTCATCCCGAAATGCTGCGAATAGAGGTCCTGGACCCTGGTCATATCACTTTCCTCAACAGTCTCTGCTCCGGCGCGTTATTGTTTCGGTTTCCGACACTCGGCCCGGCGCTCGCGTTTGTTTATATTGATTCAAATTGGTCACGACTAAGGCAGGCCAATGAGATTTTGCGGGCAGGGTGCGGCGCCAATCTGGCGGTGTCCAAAGTCACCTTGGAAAGGCGCGCAGCCTGCCGCAATTCATGGTGAATCGGCCATTAAATAAGCCCGAAGCGAAGGTCTTCTCCTCCCTGCGGCCATCCGGCCTCAAGACCGAGAATCGACCCGAGGAAAACGACCATGACCATGCAGTTCGACAGCACGACCATGATGAATGGGGCCATGCCGATCGGTGCGGCCCGTGCGGACAGCGGGCTCTCCTACCGCGCCAATGCAAAGCGGCTTCTGGACATCGCCCTTGTCCTGCTGGCCGCGCCGCTAATCGCCCCTCTCGTCATGTTCCTGGCCGTCTGCGTCGCGCTTGAGGGCGGACACCCATTCTACAGCCAGATCCGCGTCGGTCGGGGTGGACGATCGTTCCGCATCTGGAAATTGCGCAGCATGGTGCGGGATGCGGACGCCCGCCTCGAAGCCCATCTTTCCACGAACCCGGCGGCCCGCGCCGAATGGAACCGCGATCAGAAACTTGCCGTGGACCCGCGCATCACCCGCGTCGGTGCATTGATCCGCAAGACGTCTCTCGATGAGTTGCCGCAACTGTGGAACGTGCTGCTGGGAGACATGAGTCTTGTCGGTCCGCGCCCAATGATGCCGTGCCAGCGCGCGCTCTATCCCGGTCATGCCTACTTCCGGCTGCGCCCCGGCCTGACGGGGCCGTGGCAGGTATCGGATCGCAACGCGACAAGCTTTGCCGCCCGCGCCGATTTCGACCATGCCTACGACGCCGCTGTGTCCCTTTTCGAGGATCTGCGCATTATCGTCGCCACTTTCGGTGTTGTGGTTCGTGCCACAGGTCGGTGACGACTTATCCCCAAGGACCTGATCCCCCTAGCCGGACCCGGTCCGGTCGGGCAAACTTCAAGAAAAGACGTCGAGCAGCAAAAAAACGGTGGCAGGCAGATGGCGGACATTCAGGGCTTGAGGCTCATTGCGGTGGCTTTGGCCACCACCCTATTGCTGTCGGCCTGTCAGTCCGAGGAAGACAGGCTGGCCGAATACGTGTCGTCCGGAAACGAGCTGTCGGCGGCCGGCGATCTGCCCCGTGCGATCATCCAGTACCGGAATGCCCTCCGGATCGACCCCGAACATGTCGAAAGCCGGGCGGCCATCGGGATGGCGCTGATGAAGCAGGGCGACCTGCACGGCGCGCAGCAGGAATTCACGGCCCTGTCGGAGCGGTTTCCCGATCAGCTGTCGTGGCGCCGCGCCCTCGGCGACATCGCCCTGGTTCGGGCCGATTGGACCGCGCTTGAAACCCAGGCGGAACGTGCCGCCGAAATCGCCCCGGACGAAGCCGACACGACCGCGTTGCAACTGGCGGTCGCCTTCCGGCGCGCCAGCAGCGAACGCGACAAGCCCGCGATGGACCTCGTTGCGCACAAGGCGCGGGCCGCCCTTGCCGCTGCTCCCGACGACGAGATGTTGCTGCGGATCGTGGTCGAGCACCTTGCGGGTGGCTCCGATCCGTCGCAGGCCATCCCGGTTCTGGATGCGGCACTGGCGCGCGACCCGCACAAGCCCGAGCTCCAGATCCTGCGCATCCGGTTGCTGGCGGATGCCGGGATGCTGGCTCAGGCCGAAGATCGCCTTCTGACGCTGGCGACGCTCTATCCGCAGGACGCGCAGATCGCGACGATCCTCGCGGCACGTTACATGTCCAAGGGGGATGTGGCCGCGGCGGAAGCAGTGCTGCGCGGACTGGCCGACGGCGCGCCCGCGTCCGACACGACGCTCAGGATCACGCTGGTGCGGTTTCTCCAGCGGGTGCACGGAGAGGATGTCGCGCGCGCCGAACTGCAGCGTCTGGCCGAAGCTGCCGGCAAGACGCCTGCCGGTGCGCTGTATCTGGCGATGGACCGGGCCCTTCGGTTCGACGCCGGTGAGCAGGACACTGCGGTCACCGATCTCGACGCCCTGACGGACGGCATCGAAGGCACGGCGGAGGGTCTTCAAATCCGCGTTCTCAAGGCGCGGTTCGAGGATCGTCTGGGCAACCGGGACCGGGCGCGCAGCGAGATCGCGGCGATCCTGACGCAGGATCCCGGAAATGTATCTGCCCTCAAGTTGCAGGCGGAGTGGCTTATCGAACTCGAACAGCCGAAGCCCGCGATCGTGGCGCTTCGTACGGCGCGCGCGCAGGCCCCGCGCGACACGGATGTGATGAATCTGCTGGCCGCGGCCCATATGCTCGACGGAACACCGGGGCTTGCGCTGGAGCAACTGGCGGCGGCGACCGAAATCTCGGGCCAATCCGCGCGCGAGTCGGAGCGCTATGCCCGCGCGCTCGTGGATGAGGGACGGATCCGCGTGGCACAGCGTGTCCTTGAGGCCGCGCACGACAAGGACCCGCGTGACGTGCCGCTCATGGCGGCGCTGTCCGGACTGTATGTCGAGACCTCTGACTGGGTGGCCGCACGCATGATGATGCGTCGCCTCATCGCACTTGGCACACCGGTCGCGATGGATATCGCGACGCCGCTTCAGGCCGCGATCTTCGAGGGGGAGGGCCAGCGCGCTGCGGGCCTCGAGATGATGGACGCGCTGCTTGCGGAAGGCGATGCAGGATACCGGTCGGCGGTCCTCGTGATCCAGTCCCTTGTGCGCCGTGACCATGCGGACGTCGCGCGCAGTTATCTGGATCGCGCCCTCGACGTCGATCCAACGGCAGAGCCGCTGCAACTCCTGGATGCCAGTCTTCGGGAGCAGGAGGGTGATCTGGCCGGAGCCGAGGCGATCCTGCGCACGTTCGTGAACGCGGGTCGATCGGACCTGACCGTGCGACGACTGTTCTTTCTGCTGAAAGCCCAAGACCGGACCGCCGAGGCCGAGGCGGTTCTTGCGGCGGGCCTCGACGCGTTTCCCGCATCGCGCGACCTGCGGCTGATCGAGAGCAACCGCCTCGAGGCGAGCGGCGACGTCGCTGGCGCCATCGCGGTGCTGGAAGCCTTGAATGCCGAAGAGCCTGGCGACGTGGTGACGGCGAACAACCTCGCCTCGCTGATCTCGGTCAGTTCGGATGATCCGGCGGACCTCGCCCGTGCGGCCCGCATCGTCGCCGACCTGCGCGCCGATTCCGTCCCGGCCATTGCAGACACCATCGGCTGGATCGCGTTCCGCCGTGGCGACACCGCGCGGGCCATCCCGCTGCTGGAGCGGGCGTCGCGTGGACTGCCGCTTGATCTGGGTGTGCAACTGCGGCTTGGCCAGGCCTATGTCGCGGTTGGCCGGATCGCCGATGCCCGCGCCGTTCTCGACCATGTCGCCGCCGCCGACCACCCGCTTTCCGGAGACGCCCGTGCCTATCTGGCGGACCTGCCAGTGACCGCCGGGCAATGAGCTTTTCCTCGGTTGATCGAGCCGGGCGGGGATTGACCGTCCTCGGACCGCTGGCAATTCTGCTGGCGACCCTTGCCGCGCTTCCGGTCTTCTGGCTGGGCCTCGAGTCTCTCGGGCTGGCATGGATCACACCGGAGTACAGCCACGGCCCCCTGATCCCGGTCATTTCCTTTTACCTGTTTCTACGCGAACTGCGGAACCACCCGGATACGCCCGGCGGATCGGGCGGGATCATGGAGATCCTGCCGGGGCTTGGCGTGGCGGTCCTCGCACTCGGCCTCGCGGTCGTCGGCAACATCATGGGCGTGCCGGACATCGTGGCCTATGCGCTGATCCTCTGGGTCATGGCGCTTGTGCTGATTGCGATGGGCTGGACTCGTGGGCGGCGACACTGGGCGCCGGTCCTGCATCTTGTCTTCATGCTGCCCCTTCCGCAGATCGTCTACTGGAACGTCTCCACCTGGCTTCAGGGAGTCTCGGCAGAGGTCGGGGTGGCGATGATCGGTCTGATGGGAATCCCGGTCCTGCTGGAAGGCCATGTGATCGACCTCGGCGTCTACAAGCTGCAGGTCGCGGAGGCCTGTTCGGGGCTTCGCTATCTCTTTCCGATCCTGAGTTTCTCATACCTGACGGCGATCCTCTATCGCGGACCCTTCGCACACAAGCTGGTCCTGTTCGCAATGGCCGCGCCCGTGGCAGTCCTGTTGAATGCCCTGCGGATCGGCATCATCGGCATCCTCGTGGACAGCTACGGCATCGCGCAGGCCGAAGGATTCCTGCACGTCTTCGAAGGCTGGGTGGTCTTCGGCCTCTGCCTTGTCGTCCTCTTCTCAACGGCCTGGCTGTTGTCGTGTCTGCGGCGCACCGATGGACCGATGCTCGATCTCGACACCACAGGCCTTGCCGCCGAACTGGGACGGGTGCGGGGGGTCGGAAATGTCCCCGTGATCCTGGTGCTGGCGGCCCTCTCCACCGCCGGCTCCACCACGATCCTCGCCCGCTCCGCGCAGGAGCCGGTGATCGCGCGCCCGGCATTCGCGCTGCTCGATCTTGAAATGGGCCGTTGGAGCGGCGCCCGGGCCACGCTGGACCCCCAGGTCGCGCGGGTTCTCGGAGCGGACGATTATCTCGATGCGACGCTCGTGGGGGTGGGGGAATCCGCCCCGGTGCAGACCTTCGTTGCGTGGTATGCGAACCAGAACGGCGGGTCGGGCCTTCACTCGCCGACGGTCTGCCTGCCGTCGGCCGGCTGGGAAATCGCCGAGATGAAGAAGATCGAGATCGCGCTCGACGGCGGGTTCACCGCGAACCGTGCGCTGATCTCAAAGGGTCTTGAGCAGCAACTCGTCTACTACTGGTTCGAACAGGGTGGCACGCGCGTGACCGGCGACTGGCAGGCCAAGCTTCTGGCCCTGCGTCGCAGTCTGTTCGACGGCGTGGGCGATGGCGCAATCGTCCGTTTCACGACGCCGGTCATCTCGGGCGAAGAGATTTCCATGGCCGACCGGCGCATACTAGACATGATGGCGGAGGCGCTGCCGCGACTTGCTGCCCATCTGCCGCGCTAGCGAGACTTGGTGAAGACCCGGTCGTAGGCGGCCAGCAGGGCTGGAACGGAATGATCCCAGCTCAGCGCCCCCAGAACGCGCGCGCGCCCCGCCCTGCCCATCTCGGCGGCTTCGGCCGGATGCTCGATCAGCCAGGCGATCTGGGCCGCGAAATCCCGTGGATCGTTGGCACGGGCATACAGGGCGCAATCGCCTGCCGACGCCCGCCCCTCGGTCAGGTCGAATTGCACCAGCGGCTTTTCCAGTGTCATGTATTCCATGACCTTGTTCATGGTGGAGATGTCGTTCATCGCGTTCTGCGGGTCCGGTGCGAGGCCGATGTCGATGGCATTGAGCGCGTCCAGCATCGCGTCGCCATAGAGCGCGCCGGTGAAGGTAAACCGCTCGCTCAGGCCCGCGCGCGCCACCTCTGCCTCGATGGCCGCCTGATGCGGTCCGAAGCCCACCACCAGAACGTGGACGTCGCGGTGCCCCATGTCGGCCAGATGGGCGATGGCCTCTACCATCACCTCCAGACCTTCCTGCTGGCCGATGATGCCGATCCAGCCCAGCAGGGTGCCTGCCTTGCGATAGGACGCGTCGCCGGGGCCCGGCAGGAACTTCTCGATCCGCGGGGCGGACCGGACGACGAAGACATCATCTGCCGCCATGCCGCCCCGTGTCCGCGCGATGCGCGCGAAGCTTTCGTTGGTGGCGATGGAGACCGAGGCGCAGGCGAAGGTGATCCGCTCCCAGAGCAGCATCACGCGGTAGAGCGCCCCGCGCTTGCCGAACTTCGCCTCGAACAGCTCGGGACAGACATCGTGGTGATCGAAGATATATCGAACCCCGGCCGCCCGGTAGCGAAGCGCCAGAAGCCAGACGAGGTCCGGGGGGTTGCAGCCGTGGATGACGTCGAACCCCCGGTCTCGCCGCACCGTCCGTGCCAGCCGGAACCAGTGCCGGATTGCATGGAGGTATTCGCGTGCATAGGCCAATGCGCCCGAGTGCGCCTCGGGGGGTTCGGGATGCCGATAGATGTGGACATCTTCGATCACCTCGAAGGCCGTGTCCCAACCGCGTCCCATCGGGCAGATCACCGAAACCTCGTATCCGGCCGCCGTCAGCGACGTGGCCTCCAGCCATACACGGCGATCCAGCGGCACGGGCAGGTTCTCCACGACGATCAGGACGCGGCGAGGCGTGGGGAAGGGGCCGTCTGTCATCGCATGATCCTCATGGCGGACGCCTGGAGCGTGCGGCACGACAACCGGACCGACGCCCGAAAGGCAAGCTTTGCGGTCAGCGCTCCAGCATGTCCCGGTGATACTGTCGCAGGAACAACAGCCCGAGGACGAGCGGGATCATCCCGCAGGCGAACACGTAGGCGTAGCTGACATAGGTCGCCTCGTATTCAAGATAGAACGCCCCCCGCATCTCACCCGTGACGTGCATCAGGGGGTTCCACCAGAACCAGTGCCGGATCGTTTCGGGGAGCGACTCGTAGAGGATCAGGATACCCGAAACCAGGAACAGCGGACGGGTGAGAATGACCCAGGCCCTTTGCCACAGTGGAAACATCGTGAACAGGAAGCAGTTCAGCGATCCGACCCCCATCCCGAGGACGATGGCCATCGAGATGGCCATCAACACCCGTCCGATCTCGAGTGTCGTGCGCGTGTCCCAGATCATCTGGATGCCGACGAGAATGATGTAGGTTACGAGGAGCTGTGACAGGATCGCGAGAACAAGGCGCGCGACCATCGCATCGATGAAGGTAACGCGCGGATAATTGAGCAGCGACCGGGAAAAGTTGATGGAATTCGCGACCCGTGCCGAGATGTCGTTGAAGAGCACGAACGGCAGGATGCCGGTCGCATAGAACATCGGGAAATTGTCTCCCAGCCGCGGCGATCGGAACCCGAGTGAAAAGATCGCCGACAACAGCGCAATGCCCAGCACGGGTTCCAGCACGATCCAGATGTAGCCGCCGGGCGCACGCCCGTAGGTAACGGACATCTCGCGCAGGACCAGCGCGCCGATGGTCCGCAACGTGGCGGCCCGGATCGTCTTGTGCACGGACATGAGGGCCGGTGGATTGGGCGTGGTCACGCTGGCGCCATCTCGATCTTGGGCAATGCTCACCCGGAAGGCTAGCATGGGCGACCGTCCCCTGTCACCGACGCCGGTGTGTTTTGACTTGCACGTCCCCACGAGGTCCACGTTAAACGGGGCGATGTGGGCCTTCGAGGAATTTGCATGCGTATTTCAGTGATCGGAACGGGCTACGTTGGTCTTGTGTCGGGCGTTTGCTTCTCCGATTTCGGTCATGAGGTCACCTGCGTCGACAAGGATCCGCGCAAGATCGAGATGCTGGAGGCGGGCAAGGTCCCGATCTTCGAGCCTGGTCTCGACGATCTTATGGCCCGCAACGTCGCGTCGGGACGCCTGACGTTCACGACCGACCTGGCGCGGGCCGTGGACGGGGCAGAAGCGATCTTCATCGCGGTCGGCACGCCCACCCGTCGCGGCGACGGCCATGCGGATCTGACGTATGTCATGGCCGCCGCGGAAGAGATCGCGGGCGCGCTGACCGGCTATGCGGTGGTCGTCACCAAGTCGACGGTGCCGGTCGGAACCAACCGAAAGGTCGCGGAGGTCCTGCGCACGGCGAACCCCGTCGCCGACTTCGATGTGGCGTCGAACCCGGAATTCCTGCGCGAGGGGGCGGCCATCGACGATTTCATGCGCCCTGACCGCGTTGTCGTGGGCGTCGAGAGCGACCGCGCCGCACAGGTCATGTCGGAAATCTACAAGCCGCTGTTCCTGCGTGACTTTCCAATCGTCCGCACGGATCTCGAGTCGGCCGAGATGATCAAGTACGCGGCCAATGCGTTTCTCGCCACCAAGATCACCTTCATAAACGAGATCGCGGCCCTGTGCGAAAAGGTCGGTGCGGACGTCAAGGAGGTCGCGAAGGGGATGGGCCTTGACGGGCGCATCGGGAACAAGTTCCTTCATGCCGGGCCCGGGTATGGCGGATCGTGTTTCCCCAAGGATACCGCGGCGCTCGCCCGGATCGGTCAGGAACACGCAAGCCCCATGCACATCACCGAGACGGTCATCCGCGTCAACGAGGCGGTCAAGGCACGCATGGTCGGAAAGCTGCGCGACCTTTGTGGCGGCACGTTCAACGGGCGCAAGATCGCGGTGATGGGCGTCACGTTCAAGCCGAATACCGACGACATGCGTGACGCGCCAAGCCTCACCATCGTCCCCGCGTTGGTCGGTGGGGGCGCCACGGTGCGCGTTGTCGATCCGGAGGGGCGGCGCGAAGGCGAAGGCCTGTTGCCCGGCGTGACGTGGTGCGAAGATCCCTATGTGGCGGTCGAGGGCGCCGACCTGATCGTCATGTTGACCGAATGGAACGAGTTCCGGGCCCTCGACCTCAAGCGGATCGCCGGATCCATGGCGAATGCCCGGATGGCCGATCTGCGGAACCTCTATTCGGCGCAGGACGCGAGGGTCGCGGGCTTCTCCGCCTACGACGCCGTGGGGCGCTGATCGCATGAAAATCCTTCTCGTCCACCAGAACATGCCCGGTCAATACCGCGAACTGCTTGACTGGCTTATCGCGAAGGGCGGGCATGAGATCGTCTTTCTGACCCAGCGGCGCAATTTTCCCGATCTGCCCGGCGTCCGGAAGGTGGTCTACAGTCCGCATCACATGCCGGCCAAGGACGCCTATGGTCTCAGCCGCGTCTGGGAGGAGGCCGCGGGCATGGGCTATGGTGCCGCCCTCGCGGCGGGCGAGTTGAAGAACAAGGGTTTCGTGCCGGACATCATTCTTGGACACACCGGATGGGGGGAGCTTCTGTTCATGAAGCACGTCTATCCCGACAGTCCGATCCTGGGGTTCTTCGAGTATTTCTACCTCGCCAAGGGTGGTCCGGTCGGCTTCGATCCGGAGGACCCCGCCGCCAGCACCGCGCCTTATCTCATGCAGGCGCGCAATACCGTCCCCTTCACGAACATAAACGTGGTGGACCGGGGGCTTTGCCCGACCGAATGGCAGAGGAACACCTTCCCGAAGTCGTTCCATGACAAGCTCTACGTCTGCCATGATGGTATCCGGACCGACCGCCTCAAGCCGGATCCGGATGTCGAGTTGAACCTCGGACGCGTCGGCAGGCTCACCCGCAAGGACGAGGTTTTCACCTACGTCGCGCGCAACATGGAACGGACACGCGGGTTCCACACGTTCATGCGCGCCCTGCCCGATATCCTGAAGGCTCGACCCGACGCTCGGGTCCTCGTCGTTGGCGGCAATGACGCGTCCTATGGCAAGAAAAGTGAGCGGGAAGGCGGCTTTCGAGCAGAGATGGAGGCGGAGGTCGGCCATCTCATTGACTGGGACCGCACGCATTTCCTGGGCCAGGTGCCCTATGCCGACTTCCAGAAGATCATCCAGATCAGCCGCTGTCACATCTACCTGACGATGCCTTTCGTCCTGTCGTGGTCCCTGCTGGAATCGATGGCCATGCAGGCGACGATCGTCGCGTCCGACGTGCCGCCCGTCCGCGAGGCGATCACGCACGGTGAAACGGGCCTGCTCGTCGATTTCTTCAAGCCGAAAAAGCTGGCTCGCCAGGTCGTGCAGGTTCTGGAGAACCCCGACAAGTTCGCCCACCTCGGCCGCGCGGCCCGCACGCATGTCGTGGAGACCTATGACTTCCTCGACGTCTGCCTGCCGCAGCATCTCGCCCAGATGAACGCGATGTTGCCGGCCGCCAAGCACTTCAAGCTCTAGTTGCGTCACAGGGATGCGCATCCTATCTGCCGTGCCATGAGTGACGCACTGGATACCGGCCGCGAGGTCTTGCTGACCGAAGCCGCCGCCCTGACGGCGCTCGCCAGTGCCATGCCCGCGGATTTCGATGCCGTGGTCGATCTGATCGCCGCTGCGTCCGGGCGCGTCATCGTCTCGGGCATCGGCAAGTCCGGTCATATCGCCCGCAAGGTCGCGGCCACGCTCGCCTCGACCGGCACGCCCGCGCTGTTCGTCCACCCCGCCGAGGCCAGTCACGGCGACATGGGCATGATATCCGTCAGCGACGTGGTCCTCATGCTGTCGAATTCCGGCGAGGAGGCGGAATTGCGCGACATGATCGAGCATTCGCGGCGCTTCTCGGTGCCGCTCGTGGGCCTGTCGTCCCAACCGGGCTCGACCCTGATGCGCGCCGCCGACCTGCGCCTGACGATCCCCGCCCTGCCGGAGGCCTGTGGCATCGGCGTCGTCCCGACAACCTCCACGACCATGACGCTGGCCCTCGGGGATGCGCTTGCGGTGGCGCTGCTCCGGCGACGGGGGTTTCGGGCGGAGGATTTCGGCGTCTTTCATCCCGGTGGCAAGCTTGGCGCCCAGATGGCGCGCGTCGAGCAACTGATGCACCGCGAGGCGCTTCCCCTCGTCGCCCGTGACACGTCCATGTCGGAGGTTCTGCTGGTGATGACCGCGGCCGGCTTCGGAATTGCCGGCGTGGTCGACGAGGACGCGCTGTTCGGGGTCGTGACCGACGGTGACCTGCGTCGCAACATGGCCGACCTTCTGACGCGCCGTGCCGGGGATGTGGCGACACGAAAGCCGGTGACCGTGACCCCCGATACCCTTGCCGCCAAGGCCCTCGCTATGATGAACAAGCGCAAGATCAACGTCCTGATCGTCTGCGACGGCGCGCGCCCGGTGGGCGTTCTGCACATTCACGACCTGTTGCGGGCGGGCGTCGCGTGAAGACCGCGATCCTGATCCCCGCGCGGTACGCCTCGACACGATATCCGGGCAAGCCGCTGGCGGAACTGCGCCAGAAGGACGGGACGACCAAGACGCTGATCCAGATGACGTGGGACGCCGCGCAAACGGTTCCGGGCGATCATGCCATCCACGTGGCCACCGACGACGACCGGATCGCGTCGGTCGCGCGTGCGTTCGGTGCGTCGGTTCTGATGACCTCGAGCGAGGCCCGAAACGGAACCGAACGCTGCGCCGAGGCGCTGGACCAGATCGACGCGGACCTGGTCGTGAACCTTCAGGGCGATGCGCCCCTGACCCCGCCGTGGTTCATCGAGGCGCTGGTCGAACGCATGGCCTGCGACGCGACCGCCGATGTCGCCACGCCTGTTCTGCGGTGTGATCGCAAGACCTACGACATGTTCATCGAGGACCGTCGCAATGGCCGGGTCGGTGGCACCACCGCGGTGTTCGACCGCAGCCTGCGCGGGCTCTACTTTTCCAAGGAAGTGATCCCCTACATCGACCCCGGCACGCTGCCGGACCCGATCCCGGTCTTCCACCATGTCGGCGTCTATGCCTATCGCCCCGATGCACTGCGCGCCTACATGTCGTGGCCCGAAGGTGTGCTTGAGCGGCGCGAGGGGCTGGAGCAGCTGCGCTTCCTCGAAAACGGCGCACCGCTGGCTTGCGTGGAAGTGGACGCACGGGGGCGCGTGTTCTGGGAACTCAACAATCCCGCGGATGTGCCCCGGATCGAAGCCGTGCTGGGAGGCCCGTGAATGGAACCGATCAAATCCAAGGTCATCGACGTGTCCGGCATTCCCATCGGCGGGTCGGAACCCTTTGCGCTCATCACCGGTCCCTGCCAGCTTGAAAGCCTCGACCATGCCCGCATGATGGCCGAGCGCATCGCCGCAGCCTGCGCGCCGACGGCGACGCGCTTCATCTTCAAGGCCAGCTATGACAAGGCGAACAGGTCCTCGCTCGGGACGGAACGTGGCCTCGGGATGCAGGAGGGCCTCCGCATCCTCGACCTGATCCGCAGCGAGTTCGGGTGCCCCGTCCTGACCGACGTGCATGAACCGGGGCACTGCGCGCCCGCCGGCGAAGTTTGCGACGTTCTCCAGATCCCGGCCTTCCTGTCGCGCCAGACCGACCTTCTGCTTGCCGCCGGCCGCACGGGCCGCGCGATCAACATCAAGAAGGGTCAGTTCCTTGCGCCGTGGGACATGCCCAACGTCGCCGCCAAGGTCGCCAGCACCGGCAATCGAAAGATCATGCTCTGCGACCGGGGCACCAGTTTCGGCTACAACACGCTCGTCAGTGATTTCCGGGGCCTGCCGACGATGGAGGCGACGGGCTACCCGGTCGTCTTCGACGCCACCCACTCGGTGCAACAGCCGGGCGGTCAGGGGGACACCTCAGGCGGTCAGCGCGAATTCGCCCCCGTGCTGGCGCGCGCGGCCTGTGCGGTCGGTGTCTCGGCGCTGTTCATCGAGACGCACCAGGATCCCGACAACGCCCCCTCGGACGGGCCGAACATGATCCCGGTAGACAGGATGCAGGCCCTGATCGCGGAGCTTCGCGCGTTCGACGATCTGCGGAAACGCGGCTGACGTCGATCGGGACCGCCCGCCCGCCTTGACGACTTTCCCCCGGCCCGCAAAGCTCCCGCAGGAGCCACGGGGCGGCGGCGCCCCGGCCAGAATGAAAGTGCGCAGATGTTCGACTGGATTACCGCGACGATTGCCGCAGGCGGGTATCTCGGCATCGCCTTCCTCATGGTGATAGAGAACGTCTTTCCACCGATCCCGTCCGAAATCGTCATGTCGCTCGCCGGGTTCCTTGCGGCGGAGGGACGGTTTTCGCTGATCCTCGTAATCGTGGTCGGAACGCTTGCTTCGGTCGCAGGCGCGACGGTCTGGTATTACGTGGGCCTCTGGCTGGGGGTCGACCGGCTCCGCCGCTGGGCCGGTCGGCATGGCAAATGGCTGACGATCTCGGCACAGGACATCGATGCCATGACCGAATGGTTCGCGCGGCGCGGTCATCTCGCCATCCTGATCGGTCGCTGCGTTCCGGGATTTCGGACCCTGATCTCGGTGCCCGCCGGGGTGACGCGGATGCCGATGTGGACGTTCCTGCTTTATTCCACGCTCGGGACTGCAATCTGGATCGGCTTTCTGGCGATCCTCGGGTATCTGCTGCAATCGCGATACGAGCAGGTTGCGAAGTGGCTCGACCCGGTCGGCTGGATCGTTCTGGTGGCTGTGGTGGGGGCCTATGTCCGGCGCGTCATCCGACAGTCGCGTTGAGCGATGTCAGCGCGGCAGGGGATTGCTCGCCAGCTTGTAGTCGGACCAATCCTCGATATCTGGATACCATTGCTTGCGCCAGGCGCGGACGCGCGGGTTCATGACCCGCCGCCAGATCGGCGGAACCATCGCGGCGGCCGTCATCACCGGGTATCCGGCCGGAAGCTGCGGGGCCTCGTCCGCGTCGTACGTCTGCAGCAGGGGAAACGGGCGGTCGGGCTTGTAGTGGTGATCGGAAT
>JBARXR010000028.1:0-5464 GCA_049647445.1 Jannaschia sp.
GGTCTCGGCGGTCGATCTCGTCAAGGCTGCGGTCGAGGCCCTCGGCGGGCGCGGTGGCGGCGGTCGTCCGGAGATGGCGCAGGGCGGTGGGGCCGATATCGCACAGGCCGAGGCGGCCCTGGCGGCGGTGGAGACGGTCATCGCCGCAGGCTGAGGCCCGGTCAGTGACGGGTGGCGTCGGAGAAGACCTGCATCACCAGAATGCCCGCGATGATCAGCCCAAGGCCCAGCATCGCGGGAAGATCCAGCCTTTGACCGAAGACGCCCCAGCCGATGGCGGCGATCAGGACGATCCCGAGGCCGGACCAGATGGCGTACGCGATACCGACCGGGATCGACCGCAGGGCCAGCCCAAGCAGCCAGAACGACAAGGCATAGCCGATCACGACGCAGATCGCGGGCACGAGGCGGGTGAACCCCTCGCTGGCCTGCAACGCGGTCGTGCCGATGACTTCGGTGACGATGGCCAATGTCAGGAAGACCCAGTCGCGCATGTCAGCGTCCGATGTAGCGGTCGCGGCGATGGTTCACCGCGATGATGAGGTTGACGACCACCGCGCCCAGAAGGGACGCGGCGACCAGCCACGGGTCGAGGACCGTCAGGGCCCCGAGAAACAGGAGCAGGTCGAACCCCAACTGCACCCAGCCGGCCTGCACCCCGACCCGCTCCTGCAGCCAGAGGGCGAGGATGCCGATGCCGCCCAGCGAGGCGCCGTGCCGAAAGACGACGATGAGCCCCATGCCGATCGTCGCCCCCGCGAGAAACGATGCAAGCCACGGCGACAGGCTGTCGATCGTCAGCCATGCGGGCATGACCGCCGAAATCGCCGAGACAAGCGTGACCGCGAGGACGGTCTTACCGACGAAGAGAGGACCGAGGCGCATCCACCCGAGAACATAGAACGGCAGATTGAGGACAAAGAACCACGTCGCGAACGACACGTCCGTCAGATAGCTCAGCAGTACGCCGAGGCCCGCAGTCTGGCCGGTGACAAGACCTTCGGATGTCAGGAATTGAACGCCGAGGGCGCAGAGCGTGGTGCCAAGCACGAGGGCCTGTGCATCCTCCAGCCAGGTATGGCGCAGGGCGCGGTGCGGTTCGGTGTCGGATGCCATGTCCCGGCGTAGGAAAGGGCCGGACACTTGTCCAGCCCACCCCCGTTCCCATGGTCGAATATGTCGCGCCGGTCTCTTTTGGCGCGTTGTGCTGCGGCCCGGTGTCTTGTGATCCCGATGACCGCTGGTTCCGGACCTAGAGCGCCGCCTGCAGGTTTTCGTCGATCTTTTCGAGAAAGCCCATCGTCGTCAGCCACTTCTGGTCCGGCCCGACCAGCAGGGCCAGATCCTTGGTCATGTGACCGGATTCGACCGTGTCCACGATCACCTTTTCCAGCGTCTCGGCGAAGGTCATCAGCTGGGCGTTGTCATCGAGCTTGGCGCGATGCTTGAGGCCGCCGGTCCACGCGAAGATCGAGGCGATGGAGTTGGTCGAGGTCTGCTTGCCCGCCTGATGCTGGCGATAGTGGCGGGTCACGGTGCCATGCGCGGCCTCGGCCTCCACGATCTTGCCGTCCGGGGTCATCAGCTGCGAGGTCATCAGGCCCAGCGAGCCGAAGCCCTGTGCCACGGTATCGGACTGCACGTCGCCGTCGTAGTTCTTGCAGGCCCAGACATAGCCGCCCGACCATTTCATCGCCGAGGCGACCATGTCGTCGATCAGGCGGTGTTCATAGGTGATGCCCGCCTCCTTGAAGGCGCCGGCGAATTCCTCGTCGAACACCTTCTGGAACAGGATCATGAACTGGCCGTCGTATTGCTTGAGAATGGTGTTCTTGGTGGACAGATAGACCGGATACTTGCGCTTGAGGCCATAGTTGAACGAGGCGCGGGCAAAGTCGATGATCGACTGGTCGAGGTTGTACATCGACATGAAGACGCCGGACGACGGCGCGTCGAAGACCTCATGCTCTTCCACGGTGCCGTCGTTGCCGACGAACTTCATCGACAGTTTGCCGGGGCCGGGGAATTTCATGTCGGTGGCGCGATACTGGTCGCCGAAAGCATGGCGCCCGATCACGATGGGTTGCGTCCAGCCCGGCACGAGGCGCGGCACATTGGAGCAGATGATCGGCTCCCGGAAGACGACGCCGCCCAGAATGTTGCGGATGGTGCCGTTGGGCGACCGCCACATCTTCTTGAGTTTGAATTCCTCGACCCGCGCCTCATCGGGCGTGATCGTCGCGCACTTCACGCCGACGCCGACTTCCTTGATCTTTTCAGCGGCGTCGATGGTGATCTGATCGTTGGTGTCGTCGCGCGCTTCGATCCCCAGATCGTAGTAGAGAAGGTCCACATCGAGGTAGGGCAGGATCAGCTTCTGCTTGATGAAGTCCCAGATAATGCGGGTCATCTCGTCGCCGTCGAGTTCGACGACCGGGTTCTCTACCTTGATCTTGGTCATGTGCGTGGCCTTTGGTCCGGGTTCCAGATGCGCGCGTCGTAGCGCATTCCGCCGCCGGTCGCCAGTCAGTATGCCACGGCATACCGATTAAATCGTTTGATTTCGCCATGTGCTCAAACGAAAGTGGCCCGACCATACCAGTGGTCGGGCCAGCCACCCCCATGGTCGTGGAACCAGGAACCGGAGCGGCTTTACGGAGATGCGATCGGTCATTTGTCGATCGCATCAATGATGGTGGTGTTTTGCCGGACCAGTGTGGCGTCCGGGTGGCGACTTCACGACTGGTGGATGGAAAGCGAAAAACGCTTTGTTTCCCCTGAAGCCACCACCCGTCCCAAGCGTTTACTGGGCCGTGATGACCGTCATGACGAGGTTGCCGTCGACGCGCACCGGACCGTCTTCGGTCGCGCCCAACGTGTATTCGAACACGCCGGTCTGCATGCCGCCGGTCTCACCGTGGACCATCAGCATGAGCATCTCACCGGGGGCCACGGCCTCCTGGAGGATGGCAGCGACATCGGTGGTCTCGCCTGCGCGGATCGGCGCATAGCCGACAACCGGGCCGGGCTTCATCTCGGCGTCGGTGCGGTGGACGACAAGCCAGCCATTTTCGCCTGCGGTCATGGAGTCGGCAGAGACGACGCCATTGGCGACCGATTGGTCGGACGCCGAGACCGAAGGAGCCATCGCATGTCCGGCCGCAAAGGCCGCGGTCGAGGTGGCGGTCAGGGCGAGGGCTGCAAGAAGGGTTTTCATTTTCATCTCCAATTTGGTTCCAGTGTCCTCAGTCACGCAAGGACCGGGACAAGAGTTTCAGAGACGAAAGATTTTTTCGGTCAGCGGGCAAAAAAAGCCGCGATGCGGGGCTCCAGCCAGGCCCAGAGGGTCGGCGCGCCGCGCGCGATCCGGGGCCCGACGCGGGTTCGGACCTCTTCCTCCGTCACGTCGTAGTCCGTCCAGGACCCGCCGCCGTTCGCAAGGTTCAGGTTCGGGGGCTGGAACCGGTCGAGTGACTTGGCGAAGATGGCATCGGGGGTCCGGGCGGCCTCGAACTCATCCCACAGGGCACGGAAGGCCTGTGCCTCGGCCTGCGGCAACAGGTTGAAGATGCGATCCGCCGCGCGTGCCTCGGCGGCGTCCTGCGTCCGGGTATCCTGTGTCCCGGCGGCGAAGATGGGCACGTCGCCCGCGTCGATTTCCACCAGATCGTGCAGGATCAGCATGCGGATGACGCGGTCGATCGAAACCCCCGTCGGCGCATGAGGCGCGAGCGTGAGTGCGAAAAGCGTCAGGTGCCACGAATGTTCGGCGGAATTTTCGAACCGGGTCCCATCGGCCAGACGGGTGGCCCGGGAAACGGTTTTCAGGCGGTCCGCTTCCAGCAGGAAGGTCATGCGGGCGTCGAGGTCATCCGCCTCAGTCCTTGGCATCGTCCGGCTTTTGCTTGCTGAAATCATGCATTCGCTTTGCCAGCAGGCGGTTGGCGCGGATCGCCGCGCGCTGCACGCGCACCGAGGTCACGAATGCCTCCTGCAGGGTCTGGGAGCTGTCGCCCAGCGCCTGCGACATGATCGTGATGATGTCTTCATCACCCGTGGCCTCAACGTGCTTGATCACGTTGGCGGCCAGCTTGTCGGCAAGATCTTCGGCAATTCCCATGGCGCAGGCGTCCTCGTCCGCGCCTAGCGCGTGGTCTCGGTCAATCGGCGCGAGACATAGGTCTTCACGCTTTCGATCATCGGGTCCATGTGCGGGTCCTCGAAGAAGTGTCCTGCCCCTTCGACCTCCTGATGGGTGATCGTGATGCCCTTTTGTTCATGCAACTTGCCCACGAGCGTCCGGGTGTCCGCGGGCGGCGCGACCCGGTCCGACGCGCCGTTGATGATCAGGCCAGATGCCGGGCAGGGGGCGAGGAAGCTGAAATCGTAGCGGTCTGCGGGGGGCGAGACCGAAATGAAGCCCGTGATCTCGGGGCGACGCATCAGAAGCTGCATCCCGATCCATGCACCGAACGAAAAGCCCGCCACCCAGCAATGCTTGGAATTGGCGTTCATAGCCTGGAGGTAGTCGAGCGCGGATGCGGCGTCCGAGAGTTCGCCGATGCCCTGATCGTATTCGCCCTGACTGCGCCCGACGCCGCGGAAGTTGAAGCGCAGCACTGTGAAGCCGAGCGACATGAAGGCATAGTGCAGGTTATAGACCACGCGGTTGTTCATCGTGCCGCCGAACTGCGGATGCGGATGCAGAACGATCGCGATGGGTGCATCCTTGACCTTTTGAGGGTGATAACGGCCCTCGAGGCGGCCTTCGGGGCCGGGAAAGATCACTTCGGGCATGGACAGTCCTCGGTTCGGTCGGTTGACGGGGCGGGGGCGCGGGCCGTATGCCCCGCAAACCACCTGCCACCGCGGGTTGTGTTGAGTTATGCGCAGGTCGTGCCAAGGTCAATCGGGCCGGGGCTTATCGGAGGGTCTCCATGAAACTGAGCACCAAGGGTCGTTACGCCATGGTGGCGCTGGCCGATCTGGCGATGCAGCCGGATGGCGTCCTGTCATCGCTCAGCGACATTTCCCGCAGGCAGGACATATCGCTGCCGTACCTGGAGCAGTTGTTCGTCAAATTGCGCCGGTCCGACCTTGTGGTTTCGGTGCGGGGGCCGGGCGGGGGCTACAGGCTGTCGCGCGGTGCGTCGGAGATCCGCGTTTCCGACATCCTGGAAGCCGTCGACGAGACGGTCAGCGCGATGCAGACCGGCGCGGGCGCCAAGGGCGGTGTTTCCGGGTCGCGGGCGCAATCGCTGACCAATCGGTTGTGGGAGTCGCTGTCGGCCAACGTCTATGTCTTTCTGCATCAGACGCGTCTGTCCGACGTGGTGCAAAACGAATTGACCCCCTGTCCGGCGGTGCCGTCTCTGTTCGAGGTCGTTGACGAATAGACGGCCCGGGGGTGCCGACGCAGGTGCGGCCCCCGTCATTTTCGGCAAGCGATCAAGGAGGGGCGGAT
>JBARXR010000029.1:0-3979 GCA_049647445.1 Jannaschia sp.
TCCGTCGTCGGAGGAGATCACGATTCGACCAGTATTGCAACCGGTTGCAATACTCCTGTGACCGGGCAATGGTCGCAGCATCGTTCTGGCGCTATGATCGCGGCGGAACCGACGGAGAGACAGATGCCGCCCACCCTCAAGGATGTCGCCCTGCGTGCCGGCGTGTCGCGCTCCGCCGTCTCCCGCACCTTCACCGAGGGCGCCTCCGTCAGTGGCAAGACGCGGGCCAAGGTCGAGAAAGCCGCGATCGACCTCGGCTATGCTCCGTCCGCAGTGGCGTCCGCGCTGTCGACCGGACGCACTAAACTGCTGGGCCTCGTGGTCTCGAATTTCCACAATCCGCTGTTCCTCGAGGTCTTCGACCGCTTCACGACTGGATTGCAGGCGCGCGGGATGCGCCCGCTCCTCGTCAATCTGACGGGTGAGACCGATCCGCAGGCGTCCCTGCGCATGCTGCGGCAGTATTCCGTCGATGGGGTCATCGTCGCGTCCTCCACCCTTCCGCCCAGCTTCGCCGCCGCGTTCCGGGATGCCGGTCTGCCCGTCGTCCACTGCTTCGGGCGCTGGACGAGCACGCCGGAGACCCATGTGGTCGGGATCGACAATCGCGCCTGTGGCCGCCTCGCGGCAGAGACGCTCATGGCCCGCGGATACGGCCGCGTGGCGTTTCTGGGGGGCCCGGAGGGGGCGACCTCGACCCAGGACCGTCTGGCCGGGTTCCTCGACGGCCTGTCCGCCGCCCCCGTGCGTGGGGTGACCACCAGTTTCGCCGCCGGCTATACCTTCGAGGCGGGCCGGGCGGAGATGCAGCGCCTCCTGTCCCTCGGCGCCCCGGCGGAGGCCTACTTCTGCGGGGACGACGTGCTGTCGATCGGCGCGCTCTCGGCGCTGCGCGAGGCGGGCCACGACGTGCCGCGCACGGTCGGGGTTCTCGGGCTCAACGACATGCAGATCGCGGGCTGGCAGAACATCGACCTGACCACCATCCGCCAGCCGGTCAACGCCATCATCGACGCCTCGATCGAACTTGCCCTTGCGACCATATCCGACCGGGACCGCCTCCCCGAGGCGCGCCTCTTCGCCTGCAAGATCATCGAGCGGGGCACCCTGCGCCCGCTGGTCTGACCGTCCTGCCCGCGGTCGGACGGCTGCGGGGTGTCTCTCGGGCGCGATAGCTAGCGGAACATCGGCGGTCGCGCGTCGACCCATGCACCATCGGCCTTGGCGGATGCCACGGCCTGATGGACCGCCGCCATGGACCGCAGCCCGTCTTCGGCCGTCGGCAGCGCGCCGTAAGCCTCGCCCCGGATCGCGGCGGCCAGATCGACATAGATGTTCGCCACGGCCAGCGGGAAGCCTTCGGGGTGGGCGATCGACACCCGGCTCAGCCGCGCGGCTTCGCTCGACAGGCCCGCCTCGCCTTTCTCCATGATCTGGGTCCGGCCCCCGACGGGCGTGTAATAGACCTGGTTCGGCTGTTCCGATGCCCACCGGACCCCGCCCGTCTCTCCGAACACCTGGATGTCGAACCCGTGCTGCCGACCGATTGCCACGGAGGAAGTCCAGAGCCGCCCGACCGCGCCGCCTTCCATCCGGAAGTTGACCATCGCGTCGTCCTCAAGCTGACGGCTGGGAATGGTCGATGCGAAATCCGCCGACAGCTTGCGCACCTGGTCGCCCGCGATGAATCCGGCCATGTGGAGCGCGTGGATGCCGCAATCCGCAAACTGGCCCGAGACGCCCGCCATCGCCGGATCGTACCGCCACCGCACGCGCGGGTTGTCCGCGTCGGTCGCGTCCCCGTGGTGCCCGTGGCTGAAGTTGGCGACGATAAGGCGGATTGCGCCAAGTTGCCCCGTCGCCACCATGTTCCGCATCTCGCGAACCATCGGATAGGCCGAATAGCAATAGTTCACGGCGCAGATCTTGCCGCTGGCCTTCGCGACGCGCACGATCTCCTCGCCTTCCTCGACGGTCATCGTCATCGGCTTTTCACACAGCACGTTGAAGCCTGCTTCCAGGAAGGCCTTCGTGATCTCGAAATGGGTGGAGTTCGGCGTGGCGACCGTCACCAGATCGACGCGGTCCTTGCGGTCCCGTTCGCCCGCGAGCATGTCCTGCCAGTTTCCATAGGCGCGGTTGTCCGCAACGCCGAGACGGGTCGCATAATCACGCCCCCGCGCGGCGTCCATGTCCAGTGCCCCGGCTGTCAGGGTGAAATTGCCGTCAGCCTGCGCGCCCAGCCGGTGCGCCGGGCCGATCTGGCTGCCTTCGCCGCCACCGATCATGCCCCAGTTCAGTTTCGCCATGTCAGAATCCGATCGATTGCAGGTATTCGCGATTGGCCCGCGCATCGCCCAGCGTGTCGTTGTCCATCGTCGGGTCGCAATCCTGCTCGACCGTGCACCAGCCGGTGAAGCCCGCGTCCAGCAACACCTGCCGGACCGCCGGGAAATCCACGTCGCCCGTGCCGAGATTGCAGAAAATGCCCTGTCCGCAGGCTTCGTAGAAGCCGGTGCGGCTGGCCACGGCGCGCGCTTTCACGACCGGGTCGATATCCTTGAAATGCATGTAGCTGATGCGGCCCACGTGGCGTTTCATGAAGGCCACCGGATCGTATCCCGCATAGGAATGGTGACCGGTGTCGAAGCAGATCTTCAGGATATCCTCCGGCACCTCATCCAGCAGGCGCTCCAGCTCCGGTTCGAAATCGATGAAACCCGCGGCATGGGCGTGGATCCCCACGGCAAGGCCGGCATCGGTCCCCATCTTTGCGACGTCCGCGATGCGGTCGCGAAACGCGGCCCATTCGGCATCGTCCATCTGCTCGGCCTCGGAGGCCCGGCCTGCCGTCGGTGCGCGACGGGGCGAAATGCTGTCGATCAGCACGAGATGTTGCGCGCCATGGGCCGTCAGCGCGGCGATCGTGCGGCGCGCGCCATCCAGAACATCCTCCCACTGCGCCGGATCGTGAAACGCGCGGAAGATCACGCCGCCGATCAGGTCCAGCCCCTCCTGTGCCAGTCCATCCGCAAGGATCGCGGGCTCTTCGGGCATGAAGCCGACGGGCCCAAGCTCAATCCCGGTATAGCCCGCGGCGGCGCATTGTCTCAACACCTCCTGCCACGTCGGATATCCCGTGCCACTGGCGAATTCGATGCCCCAGGAGCAGGGGGCGTTGCCGATGCGTATCGTCATGTCGTGCGTCCTCAGAGATCGACCCAGGCGCGGGTCTCGGATGATGTCCAGGCGGCGTCAACCACACGGTTGACCTCCATCCCGTCGCGGAAGGTCGGAAAGCTGGATCGGCCCGCATCGATGGCGGACAGAAAATCACGCGCCTCGATGATGATCTGGTCCTGATACCCGGTGCCGTGGCCGGGACCCTGACAGAAGGCGGCATAGTTCGGATGCGCGGGTCCGGTCAGGATACGCGTGAAGCCACGCCCGGCCTCCGGCCCCTCGCGGTAGTAGACGTGCAGCGAATTCTGGTCTTCGCCGTCGAAGCGGATCGCGCCCTTGGTGCCGTGCACCTCATAGGCGTAACCCATCTTCTTTCCCGTGGCGGTTCGGCTGAAGTACAGATGTCCCAACGACCCCGACGCAAAGCGCACCATCATCTGGGCATGGTCATCGTTCACGACCGCGACGGGGCCATCGGGACCCGGGCGCCTGTCGTGAACCGTCTCTATCACGGCGGACAGGGACGCAATCGGGCCGATCAGGGCCAGCGCGCAATTTATCATGTGCGGCGACAGGTCGCCCATGCAGCCCGAGGCCCGATCCTCGGTCCGCCAGTTGGCGGGCGTCTCGGGATCGGCGAGGAAATCCTCGGTATGCTCGCCCCGGAACCAAGTCACCTCACCGATGGCGCCGGCGCGGATCAGGCGCATCGCCTCCTGCGTGGCCGGCGTGCGGACATAGTTGAAACCCGTCATGTTGACGGCACCCGACGCCTCGGCGGCGGCAACCATCGCGC
>JBARXR010000030.1:0-13581 GCA_049647445.1 Jannaschia sp.
CCTGCGCCGAGCCGGTCCCCCGGCCGTCGTCGATACAGGTGACGACATAGGTCCCATCCGCCGCCTGCGTCCCGCGCAGGTCCACCCGGCCCGACGCAAGCCCGTCCGAAAATCCGTGCTTGAAGGCGTTCCCGACCATCTCCGTGATCAGCAGGCCAAGCGCGCCCGCCTTGCCACTGGGCAGCGACAGCGGCGCGAAGTCTGCCGAGACCGTCACGCCGGGTGGTGCCATGTCACGCATATGTCCAACGATACCCGTAAGATACTCGGCGATCGCGATGTGCGATTCACCCGCATCCTGCCGGTATAGTTCCGCGTGCAGCCGGGCCGACGCGTCGATGCGCAGCTGGACCTGTTGCAAGGCCGCGCGCGTCTCTTCACTTTCGGCTCGCGCGGCACTCATCCGGGCAAGGGCTGCGATTCCGGCAAGGCTGTTCTTGACCCTGTGGTCCGCCTCGCGGCGCAGATTGTCGGCGGTCCGCAGCGCCCGATGCAGTTCGAGGACATGCATGGCCTGATCGGCCAGAACCCTCAGCGCGCGCTTTTGGCCCGCATCAAGCGAGCGCGGACGGATATCGAGAACACACAACGTCCCGAGGGCGACCCCGTCGCCGGTAACGATCTGTGCACCCGCGTAGAACCGCGCAGGCGGATCCCTATGCGTCACGATCGGCATGTCGCTCGTGCGCGCATCGAGGCTGCAATCCGGGATTTCAAGAATGTCCTTCTGGAGGATCGCATGGGCACAGATCGACGATTCGAGGCCGGTTCCCTCGATATCGACCCCAGATGAGGCTTCGAACCGCTGTTCGTCCGCGTGAACGATGGACACCATGGCGATGGGACATCCTGTTATCGCCGACGCAAGCTCCACCAGCGGGTCAAGCCGACCGGCGTGGACCTGTCCCCCGAGATCGAAGGCCATGATGGCCTTTTGCCGGGCCACCTGATCGGTCGGCTCATCCGCGATCACTGGCGCCACCGCAAATCAACTCGGGCATTTCATCACCTTCTTGCCAGACCGCCGGAGGAATATCACAGGACAAACGGGGTTCAACGAAAAGAAATGCCGGGACGGGGTCCCGGCATTTCCGCAGTCTCTGCAAAGGATAGGCCGCACGCTTACTTGGCGACGATCCGCCCGTCGGTATAGGGCGTGTAAGTCCCGCCCAGGCCTGCGATGTAGTCGACGACGACCAGTTCCAGTCCAGGACCGAAGTCATAGGCATCCGCTGCGGTCGCGAACATGTCGTAGCCGTCGCCACCCTTGCGGACATAGTCGTTGGTCACGATCTGATAGGTCGCGGCCGGGTCGATGGGCGCACCGCCGACCATCACGTCGCTGATCCGGCTGCCGGGCGCTGCGGAGACGTCGAACGCAAAGGTCATGCCGGCAACCTGCGGGAAGCGCCCCGCGCCTTCCTCGACCTGGCTGACGCCGTTTTCCAGCGCGGCAATCACGTCCGCACCGGTCGCACTGAAGGTGGAGAGCGTGTTCTGGAACGGCAGAACCGTGAGGACTTCACCCATGGTCATCTCGCCCGAGTCGATTGAGGCACGCAGACCGCCGCTGTTCGCGATGGCGATGGTCACGCCCTGATCGGCCACGCGGTCCAGCATGGCATCGGCCACGAGGTTGCCCATCTGGCATTCCATCGCGCGGCAGACCGAGCGATCTCCCTCGATCGCGCCATCGGCGGCTCCGATGACTTCGTTGCGGATTTCGTCCAGCGGGACCGCCAGTTCGGCGATCCGCGCCACCGTCGCCTCGTCCTCGGGCACGGAGCCGTCGACGAGGATCGGCGCACCGCTCGCTTCGGTGACGTTGCCGTCGTCGTCGAACGTGACATTCAACTCACCGAGATACTTGCCGTAGGCATAGGCCTGCACGATCGCCGTGGAACCGACCATCGTCGGATACGCGCCCTCCGCACCCTCCATGTCGCCCAGCAACGTGTTCGTATGTCCACCGACGATCACGTCGACGCCTGTCGTGCCCTCGGCCACGCGGATGTCGGTCCGGTAGCCCGAGTGCGACAGCACGATGATCTTGTTGACACCGTCGGCGGTCAGCGCGTCGACTTCGCCCTGAACGGCGGCAACGGGATCGCTGAACGTGACGTTCGGACCGGGGGACGCCAGCTCGTCGGTGTCCTCGGGCGTCAGGCCGATCAGTCCGATCCGCTCGCCGCCGCGCTCGATCACGGTCGACTTCGCCAGCTTGCCTGCGAGCAACGGCTCTGCCGAGACGTCGGCATTCGACATCAGGATCGGAAATTCGATCGTGTCCATGAACTGCGCCAGAACCTCCGGGCCGTCATCGAACTCATGGTTGCCGACCGTCATGCCGTCATAGCCCAGCATGTTCATCATCTCGGCGGCCATCTGGCCCTTGTAGAACGTATAGAACAGCGTGCCCTGAAACTGGTCGCCACCATCCACGAGGATGTAGTTGTTGGTCCGCGCCTTGGCGTCGTTGATCGCATTGACGAGCCGCGCGGTGCCGCCAAAGCACTCGCCGGCGGCATTGTCTTCCGCAGAGCAGGGGCCGTCGAATGCGCTGACCGGCTCGAAACGCGCGTGGAAGTCGTTGGTGTGCAGCACGGTCAGCGAAAAATCGGCATTCGCCATACCGGTCGTCAGCGCAATCATCGCGCCCGCAGTCAGAAAACGGTTCATCAGGTCTAACCCCCTAGGTTGTATGGACTTGATGGTGACCAGCAAACGCGCCCTTGTCAAAGGCATAAGACGTGCCGGTTTGCTTGACGCGGCGACACGGGCGCGGCACAGGAATGGCCCATGATCTACAAGATTTTCAGAACGCCCGAATGGCAGGAATTGCGTCGGACCGGCCACACGGCAGGCGCGCCGGTCGATCTTGACGACGGATACATCCATTTCTCGACAGCCGAACAGGCCGGTGAGACGGCGGCCAGGCACTTCGCCGGGGCCGAGGGACTTTGGCTCATCGGTGTCGACGAGACGGTTCTCGGACCGGCGTTGCGCTGGGAAACCTCTCGCGGCGGCGCGGATTTTCCGCATCTCTACGCGCCGCTGACCCTCGAACAAGTCGCGTGGGCCCAGCCGCTGCCCCTGGTGGACGGCATGCATCAGTTTCCCGCCGGGCTGAAATGATCGAACGCCTAGGTCTCGCGGCGCTGCGCCGTATCGACCCCGAACAGGCCCACGGCCTTGCCCTCGGCGCCCTGAACGCGGGTTTCGGGCCGCGCGGCGGGCCGCTGACCTCACCCCGTCTCGCAACCGCGCTCGCGGGTCTGGACCTGCCCAATCCCCTCGGCCTCGCCGCGGGCTTCGACAAGAACGCAACGGCGTTGGGGCCGCTGTCCAAAAGCGCGTTCGGCTTTCTGGAGGTCGGTGCGGCCACGCCGCGCCCGCAACCCGGAAACCCGAAACCCCGGCTCTTCCGGCTCACCGAAGATGCCGCCGCGATCAACCGCTTCGGCTTCAACAACGACGGGGCTGAGGCGATCGCCGGGCGGCTGGCGCGGCGTCCGCGCGGTGCGGTGATCGGCCTCAACCTCGGGGCCAACAAGGACAGCACCGACCGCGCTGCGGATTTCGCGGATGTCCTGCGGACCTGTGCCGACCACGTCGATTTCGCCACCGTCAACGTGTCCAGCCCGAACACCGAACGCCTGCGGGACCTGCAGGGACCAGAGGCGCTGCGCGCGCTTCTGGAACGCGTCGTTGCCGTCCGGGATCTGCAGGAAAGGCCGGTCGCGCTGTTTCTCAAGATCGCTCCGGACCTGGCCGAAGACGATCTTGCCGCCATCGCCGCAATCGCGCTCGAAACCCGGATCAGCGGCATCATCGCGACCAATACGACGCTGTCGCGGGACGGCCTGCGCAGCGCCCATGCCACGGAGGCGGGCGGCCTGTCCGGCCAGCCCCTGTTCGCGGCCTCAACCCGCGTTCTCGCGCGCCTGTCGATGCTGACGGACGGCAAGCTTCCGCTGATCGGTGTCGGCGGCGTGGCCACCGCCGAGCAGGCCTATGCCAAGATACGCGCCGGAGCGTCGGCGGTGCAACTCTACACCGCGCTCGTCTATGGCGGGCTCGGCCTTGCCGCCCGCATCGTCACCGGCCTCGATCGCCTGCTGGCGCGGGACGGGTTCGAGTCCGTGGCCCAGGCCGTCGGCACGAGGCGCGACGACTGGCTCTGAGGCGTTCCCGTCTTCCTCTTGGCAGAAATATCCCGGGGGTCAGGGGGCAGAGCCCCCTGCGACCGCCGCGCGCTCCCGCGCCGGATCGCGCGCGCCCAAGGTCACGGCGCGAACGATGAACGAGACGGTAAGCGCCGCCCAGATTCCATGGTTCCCGAAGATCGGGGTCAACGCGAGGGCCGCCGCGACATAGGCCGCGAAACTGAGCGCCATCATGTTGCGCATGTCTTTGGTCCGTGTCGCGCCGATGAACACGCCGTCGAGCATGAACGACCAGACCGCGATCACGGGCCCTACGACAACCCACGGAAGATAGGTCGCAGCCTCCGCACGCACCGCCGGGGCCACGGCCATCGTCTCGATCAGCCAGCGTCCGGCGATCATGTAGCCCAGCATCATCAGGACCGCGGTCGCGAGGCCCCATCCGCCTGTCATCAGCACCGCGCGCCGCAGCCGGGCCCGGTCGCCCGCGCCGAAGAACCGCCCGACAAGCGCCTCGGCCGCGAAGGCGAAGCCGTCGAGCGCATAGGCCGTGATCGACACGAATTGCAGCAGCACCTGGTTGGCCGCCAGCGTGACCGTGCCGAAATTGGCGCCATACAGCAGGAACGAGACGAAGGTCGCCTGCAGCAGGACCGAGCGGATCAGGATGTCGCCGTTCACGACCGCCATGCGTCGCAACCGTACCATATCGAAAACGCGCGCCGGGTCGCGCCATCCGGGTCCTGCAAAGGCATCCCGACAATACCAGAGGCCAAGGATCGCACCCGCCCATTCCGCGATGAACGTCGCCCACGCCACGCCCTCGACCCCGAGATCGAGACCCAGCACGAACCAAAAGTCGAGCGCGATGTTCGCCCCGTTCATCGCCAATTGCACGCCAAGGACGGCACCTGTCCGCTCCTGCGCGATGAGCCAGCCCGTGATACCGTAGACCGCGATGGCGGCAGGTGCGGACCAGATGCGGATCGTCATGTAGTCGCGCGCCATCGCCTCGACCGACGCCTCCGCCGGCGACAGCGCGAAGGCCGCCGCGAACAGCGCCGGTTGCAGCACGATCAGAAGCGCCCCCGCCGCACCCGCGATCAACAGGGCGCGCAACAACAGGGCCGCAACCTCGACCCGGTCATCCGCCCCGAGAGCCTGTGCGGCCAGCCCGGTCGTCCCCATCCGCAGGAACCCGAAGATCCAGTAAACCGCGGACAGGATGATAGCGCCGACACCCACTGCCGCGATCGGGGCCGCCTCGCCCAGTTGGCCCACGACGCCCGTGTCCACGGCTCCGAGGATCGGCACCGTCGCATTCGACAGCACGACCGGAATCGCGACCCTCAGGATGCGCCGATGGGTCAGGTCGAGAGGTGCGTTCACCCCTCGCGCCGGGGCATCAGGAAGTGACCGGTCGCCTGCGCGAACAGGCGCTCGCGGTTGTCCTGCCACCCTTCGACGTGCACGCTGGCATAGCGCCGCCCCGACCGGTTCAGGCGCGCCCGCGCATACGCATCGCGCGGCAGCCCGGAGCGCAGGTAGTCGACGCTGAAATCGATCGTCTTGGGCAAGCGCGGCAGGGTCGCATGGTTCAGGTGTTCGGCATCGAGGCGTCCAGCCTCCAGATCGTCCCAGAGCATCGACCACGACAGGGTCACGATCGCGGTCACCTCGAGGAAAGCCGCCGTCACCCCGCCATGCAAGGCGGGCAGCATCGGGTTGCCGATCAGCTTGTCGTCGAAATGCAGCACGCCGGTCAGTTCATCCCCGCGCCGGTCGAAGGTGATGTTCAGGAAGCGGATGTAGGGGACACCCTCGACCAGAGCGCGCAGCGCGGAGTCTCGTCGCTGCTTGATGATCTGGACGGGTTCGGGGCGCTTCATTCCGGACGCTCTATGGTGAAGGCGCCGTTGGCGACGGCCACGGGTCCCTCCCCGTCCTCATCGAAGGCCTCGGCCCGGACGAAGGCCACGGAGCGTGTCACGTGGTGGCACACCGCCTTGGCCGTGATCCGCTGACCCGACTGCGCGGCCCGCATGTAGTCGATGCGCAGGTCCATCGTTGCCGTCGACAGGGGCGCGGACGGGTGGCACAGGACGGCGGCCCCTCCGCAGGTGTCCATCAGGGCGGAAATGGCACCGCCATGGATGACGCCGGTCGTCGGATCGCCGACCAGCTCGGGCGCCCACGGCATCGAGATCGTGGCCACGCCTTCGGCGGCGGACTCGACCTTCATCGCGAGCGCCCGGCAATGCGGCAAGGCGCCGATGAACTGCATCGCGGCCCGGCTGCGGGCGGCGGCATCGCTTGGGGACTGGTCCATGCGCCACCCTTGACGCAGCTCACCCGCCCCGACAAGCCCAAGACCAACGCCAAGCCCGGCGATGGACAGGTGCGATTGCCCGTGACAAACTGGAGGGGGGAGATCGCCGATGCCAGAGAAGCTGGACTTCAAACAGATGTGCGCGCGGTTCGACGTGACGCCGCGCACCTTGCGGCACTACGAATATATCGAATTGCTGTTCCCCGAGCGCCAAGGCCGCGCCCGGTTCTACGCCCCGAGGGACATCGCGCGCATGACGCTGATCCTGCGGGGGCGCAAGTTCGGGTTTTCACTGGAGGAGATCCGGCAGTGGCTGGAACTCTATGATGCCGATCCCGAGGGCCGGACGCAAAAGCAGGCGTGGATCAAGCTGGCCGACCGGCAACTCGACGAATTGGCCGAACGCCGCCGCGACCTCGACGAAGCCATTCAGGAACTGCAGGTGCTGCGCGACGGGGTCCGCATGGACCTCGACGGCTGAACCCGGCGGTCCCGGCGGCCTTGGCCCCGATTTTCATGGACGCGGACCGGTGCGCCTGCGTCCCACGAGTCTCTGGTCCGCCGTCCTGGCCCGCCGCGGCACCGACGGGTCAGACAGCTTTGGCAGGTCATAATCCTGCGTCGCAGATCGGGTGACGCGACCGGAAGTTACGTCAACTTTAAAGTGACGTAACGTCTGGGTTACGTCAACGTCATGCAGGCTTGTATCACTCCGGCAAGGTTCGCATTTCGGCCCCGAGCCAGAAATGCAACGAGCCCCGGGGATGACAAGGGATGTCTGAAGTCTTGATGACGATTCGAGAAATGTGCAACGCGTTCGAGGTTACGCCTCGGACCCTCCGCTTTTATGAAGCCAAGGAACTGCTGTTTCCGAAGCGCGAGGGCCAGAAACGCCTGTTCACGCGCCGCGATCGCGCCCGGCTGAAACTGATCCTGCGCGGCAAGCGGTTCGGCTTTTCGCTCGAGGAAATCCGGCAGCTTCTGGATCTCTACGACCTTGGGGACGGCCAGTTCACACAGGTCGCACGAACTTACGATATCGGACGCGAGAGGCTGGCCCAGATGGTCGCCCAGCGGGACGAGTTGAACACCGCGATTGCCGACCTCGAAGAACAGCTGCGCTGGGGCGAGAAGATGCTCACCCAGATGCAACCGCGCAGGGCCGGCTGATTTGAAAGGGGCCGCAAGGCCCTTGCACGACTGACAGGAGGAGACACGAAATGCCCAGCTACACCGCCCCCACCAAGGACATGCAATTCGTCCTGCACGACCTGCTTCGCGCCTCCGAACAGGCCATTCCCGGCTACGACGAGATGGACCGCGATTTTACCGGCGCAGTTCTGGAAGAGGCGGGCAAACTGGCCACCGACGTGCTCCACCCTCTGAACGCCGTTGGCGACAGCGAGGGATGCGTGATGGAAAACGGCGTGGTCCGCACGCCAACCGGGTTCAAGGACGCCTTCGACCAAGTTCGCGACGGCGGCTGGACCGCCCTCGATTGCGACCCCGAGTACGGGGGTCAGGGTCTGCCCTACCTTATGCACACCGCGGTGGGTGAAATCCTGTCGTCGGCCAACATGGCCTTCAACATGTACCAGGGTCTGACCCATGGTGCCTATTCGGCGATCCATGTCCATGGCTCCGATGCGCAGAAGCAAAAATGGCTTCCGAAGCTGACCACGTGTGAGTGGACGGGCACCATGAACCTGACGGAGCCGCATGCGGGCACCGACCTAGGGATGATGCGCACGAAGGCCGTGCCCGAGGAAGATGGCAGCTACAAGATCACCGGCCAGAAGATCTTCATCTCGGCGGGCGACCACGACATGGCCGAAAATATCGTGCATCTGGTGCTTGCGAAGATCTCGGGCGGACCCGAGGGCATCAAGGGCGTTTCGCTGTTCATCGTGCCGAAGATCATGGTGGACGACGAGGGCACACTGGGCGCGCGCAACGGCGTATCCGTGGGCAAGATCGAAGAGAAGATGGGCATCCACGGCAATTCGACCTGCGTGATGAACTACGACGAGGCGACCGGTTACCTGCTGGGCGAGGCGCACAAGGGCATGCGCGCCATGTTCACCATGATGAACGAAGCGCGGCTGGGCGTGGGCCTGCAAGGCTATGCACAGGCCGAGATCGCCTATCAGAACGCGCTGGCCTATGCGCTGGACCGGCTTCAGGGGCGTGACGTCACCGGCGTCAAGAATCCCGAAGGTCCCGCGGACCCGCTGATCGTGCATCCCGACATCCGCCGGAACCTGATGGATCAGAAATCCTTCGTGGAGGGCGCGCGCGCGTTCACCTTCTGGGGCGCCCACATGATCGACCGCGCCCACCGCAATTCGGACAAGGACGCCGATGGACTGATCTCGCTGCTGACACCTGTCATCAAGGGGTTCCTGACCGACAAGGGCTACGAGATGGCGACCAATGCCCAGCAGGTCTATGGCGGCCATGGTTTCATCGAGGAATGGGGCATGTCCCAGTTCGTCCGCGACGCTCGGATCGCCATGATCTACGAAGGGGCCAACGGCGTTCAGGCGCTCGACCTCGTGGGCCGCAAACTGGCGCAGGACGGCGGCAAGCACGTCATGGCCTTCTTCGACATGGTCAAGACGTTCTGCAAGGAGAACGCCGAGGACGAGACGCTGAAGGCGGGCTTCCTCGAGCCGCTCAAGGCGGCGTCCAAGGACCTGCAGGCGGCGGGCATGTACTTCATGCAGAACGGGATGAAGAACCCCAATGCCGCGCTGTCCGGATCGTATGACTTCATGCACATGATGGGCCATGTCTGCCTTGGCCTGATGTGGGCGCGGATGGCGCAGGTCGCAGGCGCGAAGCTCAAGGATGATGGGGCCGACCGCGATTTCCTCGAGGCCAAGATCGCAACCGGGCGCTATTACATGGCGCGGCAACTGCCGGCGACGGCCATGCATCTGGCCCGCATCCAGACCGGACCGGAGACCGTGATGGAGTTGAAAGCGAGCGCGTTCTGACCGAGGCGGGGCCCACCCCGGTCCGGAAAGGAGATCCGATGCCCAGACCCCAACGCCTGACCCGCCGGTTTCCGGCGCAGATGACCGAAGCCGGTTACCGTCGGCTTCGGAAATTTGCCGCCGACGCGGGTCTGGATGAAGGCGAGGCGCTGTCTTTCCTGTTCGAGAACTTCGACAGTGTGACCCATGCCGAAAATCTGCCCCACAGGCTGACGCTGCACAAGGCCATGCTTGAGAAACGAAACGCCAGGGACACGGCAGGTTGAAAGCGCGAAGCCTCCGGCCAGGATCCTTGGGAAGGGAAGACAGCGCCGATGCGGCACACGACGCGAAGCGGCACCGGGACAGAGAGGGATTGTCCTCGCCCCTTCCGGTCATGGGCGTCCCCGCCTGTAGCGCCGTTCGACACTAGGAAACGGGAGGTTGCGTTGAGGGTAATGCGACATCTTCCCGTCGAAAATATCCCACGGGGGTGCGGCGGTGTGAAACCCCTGCCCCGCTCCGGGCAGCAAGACACGGACTTCTGGGAGGAGGGACCGACATGACCATCAAGCTCCACTGCTTCGGCGAAAGCGGCAACAGCTACAAGGCTGCGCTGGCGCTCGAATTGTCCGGCCTTCAATGGACGCCGGTCTTCGTCGATTTCTTCGGGGGTCAGCCCCGGACGCTGGACTGGCGGGCACTGAATGCAATGGGCGAAGTTCCCCTGCTCGTCGACGGTGACATGCGGCTCAGCCAGTCCGGGGCGATCCAGCAGTGGATCACCGACCAGAGCGGAAAGTTCGGCGGGGCGCCGGAGCACAAGTATGAAATCCTCCGCTGGGTCCTCTGGGACAATCACAAGCTCTCGAGCCAGGCCGGGATGACCCGATTCCTGATGAATTTCCTGCCGGAGGCCAAGCGCCCGGCCGAGGTGATCGCCTTCGGCCGGGGACGCCTGAAATCTGCCTATGACACGCTGAACCGCCACCTGGAGGGCCGCGAGTGGATCGTCGGCGACGGGCTGACCAACGCCGACCTGTCGTGCTGCTCCTATCTCTACTACCCCGAGCCTTTCGGCTTCGACCGTGCCGACTGGCCCCATATCGACGCCTGGCTGGACCGCATCGCCGCCCTGCCCGGCTGGAAACACCCCTATGACCTGATGCCCGGCCGTCCGTCGGACCGCCAACAAGGAGCCGCCCAATGACCGACGCCTATATCTATGACGCGATCCGCACGCCGCGCGGCAAAGGCCGCGCCGACGGCAGCCTGCACGAAGTCACCGCAGCGCGTCTGTCGGCGCAAATCCTCGACGGACTGGCCGACCGAAATGGCTTCGAGGGTCACGCCGTCGAGGACGTGATCTGGGGCAATGCCACGCAGGTCATGGAACAGGGCGGCTGCCTCGCACGGACCGCCGTGCTGGCCTCCAAGCTGGACGAACGCATTCCGGGCCTGTCGATCAACCGCTTCTGTGCGTCGGGGATGGAAGCCGTGAACCTCGCCGCCAATCAGGTAAGGGGCGGAGCCGGTGACGGTTATATCGCGGGCGGCGTCGAATGCATGTCGCGCGTCGCGATGGGGTCAGACGGCGCAGCGATCGCCGTGGACCCGTCGATCGCGATGGACACCTATTTCGTCCCACAGGGCATCTCGGCCGATATCATCGCGACGGAGTACGGCTTCAGCCGCGACGATGTCGATGCCTATGCCGCCGAAAGCCAGCGCCGGGCCAAGGCCGCCTGGGATGACGAGCGGTTCGCCAGGTCGATCCACACGGTGCGTGACGTGAACGGCCTCGCGATCCTCGACCACGACGAATACATGCGGCCACAGACCGACATGCAATCCCTCGGCGGCCTGAATGCGGCGTTCCAGGCGATGGGCGAAGTGATGCCCGGTTTCGACAAGATCGCCTTGATGAAATATCCGCACCTTGCCCGCATCAATCACGTCCACACCGCCGGCAATTCGTCCGGCATCGTGGACGGCGCGGCGGGCGTCCTGATCGGCAACAAGGCGTTCGGCGAAAAATGGGGCCTGAAACCCCGTGCCGTCATTCGCGCCACCGCCAAGATCGGAACCGACCCGACGATCATGCTGACCGGGCCGGTTCCCGTGACCGAGAAGATCCTCCGGGATCACGGCATGGAGATCGGCGATATCGACCTTTTCGAGGTCAACGAGGCATTCTCCTCGGTTGTTCTGCGGTTCATGCAGGCCTTCGACGTGGACCACGACAAGCTCAACGTGAACGGCGGGGCCATCGCGATGGGCCATCCGCTGGGCGCGTCGGGCGCGATCATCATCGGAACCCTTCTGGATGAGTTGGAGCGAACCGGCAAAGGCACGGGCCTTGCCACGCTTTGCGTCGCCTCCGGCATGGGAGCCGCCACGATCATCGAGCGCGTCTGATATGGAACCACGGGACATATACCAGATCCATCTGGACCATGTGTCCCGTGCGCTGTGGGACCGCGATTGGGAAGAATCAGTCGGCTACTGGACGTATCCGCATGTCATGAAAACCGTGGACGGAGTCGGAACGGTCTACGGCGCGGAGGAGATGATCGTCTACTCCAAGGCCTTTCGCGAACGCATGGCGGGATTGGGGGCCACCGCTTACCACCGTGTCTGCGTGAGCGCGCAATACGACCCCGCCGACAACGATCGCATCCTGGGACGCCACCGAACCTACATCCTGCGGGGCGGCAATTATCTCGTGCCGCCCTACGACTGCGACATGATCCTGCACCGGGCCCCCGGCATCTGGATGTCCGCTGGAATCTCCGTCTCGATCAGCCTCGAAACACTCGATCAGACGACCCTCTCTCTCGCGACACGACCCGGACTGAGCAAGACAGCCACCGGATAGGTCCCCAAACTTCCAAGGAAATGCCATGACCGACTTCACAATGACCAAAGACGCCGATGGTATCGCGACGATCACATGGGACGTCGCACATAAATCGATGAACGTCCTGAGCCTCGACGGCTGGGACGACCTCGATGCCTGCGTGACGGACGCCCTGGCGGACGACGGGATCAAGGCGCTCATCATCACCTCCGGCAAGGACACCTTCGCAGGGGGTATGGACCTGAACGTCATCGCCAAGATGAAGGCGATGTCGGGCGATGACCCGGCGCAAGGCCTGATGGACGGGTTGATGAAATCCCACGCCATCCTGCGCCGGATCGAACGGGCCGGAATGGACCCGAAGTCGCTGAAAGGCGGCAAGCCGGTGGCGTGCGTCCTGCCGGGCACCGCGCTCGGCATAGGGTTCGAGATTCCGCTGGCCTGCCACCGCATCTTCGCCGCCGACAATCCGAAGGCCAAGATCGGCCTGCCGGAAATCATGGTCGGCATCTTTCCGGGGATGGGCGGGACGACGCGTCTGGCACGCAAGCTGGGCGCCATGGCCGCATCGCCCTTCCTGCTGGAAGGCAAGCTGTCGGACCCCGCCAAGGCAAAAGCCGCGGGGCTGATCGACGAGGTCTCTGCCGACCCGATGGCGGACGCCCGCGCCTGGGTCCTGTCGGCGACCGACGCCGACATCGTCAAGCCGTGGGACGCGAAGGGCTACAAGATGCCCGGCGGGACACCCTATCACCCGGCAGGCTTCATGACCTTCGTCGGCGCGTCGGCCATGGTGAACGGCAAGACCCAAGGCGTCTACCCGGCGGCCAAGGCGTTGCTGTCGGCGGTCTATGAAGGGGCGCTTGTCCCCTTCGACACCGCCCTCAAGATCGAGGCCCGCTGGTTCACCCACGTCCTGATGAACCCGTCTTCGGAGGCGATGATCCGGTCCCTGTTCATCAACAAGGAAGCGCTGGAGAAAGGCGCGAACCGTCCCGAGGCGCCCGACCAGAAGGTCTCCAGGGTCGGGGTGATCGGCGCAGGCATGATGGGTGCGGGGATCGCCTATGTCTCGGCGAACGTCGGCATCGAGGTTGTGCTGATCGACCGCGAGCAGGCCGCCGCCGACAAGGGTAAATCCTATTCCGAAAGCATCCTCGACAAGGGGATCAAACGCCGCAAGGTGACCGAGGACAGAAAGGCCGAGGTTCTGGGCCGCATCACCGCCACCACCGATCTGCAAGCGCT
>JBARXR010000031.1:0-4910 GCA_049647445.1 Jannaschia sp.
GCGGCGGCATGCGGCAGCATGCAGATGGGGCTTGGCCCTCTCACGAAGTCGTGACACATTGACGTCAGGGCACGGGCGCTTGACCCGCGCTGCAAGGCCCCCTGAGGAGGGGGTTCGGTCTTTGGGAGGACTACATGACCTACACGTTTCGCGCCCTGCTGACGGGCGCAGCCATTTTCGTGGCCGGGGCCGCGACGGCTGCGGAATGCATCGCGCCGGCCAACCCGGGCGGCGGCTGGGATTTCACCTGCCGCCAGATCGGCAAGATTCTCTATGACATCGGCGAAGTCGATCAGCCCGTTCAGGTCACGAACATGGCCGGCGGCGGCGGCGGGCTGGCGTTCCAGTCGGTCGTCAACGAGCGCAACGATGACGCGGACCTCATCGTCGCCGCCTCGGTTGCCACGCAGACCCGTCTGGCGCAGAACGCCTTCGGTGGGGCCACTGCCGACCAGGTGCGCTTTGTCGGGGCGATCGGGGCCGATCCGGGCGTCATCGTCGTCGCCAAGGACAGCCCGTTCCAGACGCTGACCGAAATGATGGACGCGATGAAGGCCGAGACCGGTTCGGTCGCCTTCGCCGGTGGTTCGGCGGCGGGTGGCTTCGATCACCTGAAGGTGCTGCAACTGGCAAAGGCCTATGGCATCGACGACGTCCGTGCGGTCAAATACATCGGCGTCGATGGCGGCGCGGATGCGATCACCCAGACCATCGGCGGCTTTACCCAGGGCATGACCGGCGACATGTCGGAAATCGTGGGCTTCATCCAGTCGGGCGATGTGCGCGTGCTTGCGGTCCTGACCGAGGAGCGCGTTCCGGGTTTCGACGACATCCCGACCGCAAGGGAGCAGGGGATCGACGTGATCGCAGTCAATTGGCGCGGCCTCTACGTGCCGAAAGGCATCTCGGACGAGCGGTTCCAGGAATGGGCGGCGAAGCTTCAGGCCGTGGCCGACAGCCAGGAGTGGAAAGACTCGATGGCCGCCAACGGCCTTGCTCCGTTCACGCTGGTGGGGGACACGTTCCAGGCCTTCGTGGACAAGTCCATCGAGGAATCCGCTGCACTGAGCCGCGAAATCGGCATCATCCAGTGATGGCGATCGAGGCTACGGGTGCAGCCCTGTCGTGCTGGGGGCTGACCTGATGTTTGGCGACCGGCTGTTCGGGGCGGTCGTGGTTATGGGCGCGGTGGCATATGGTGCCGCCGCCCTTCAGATACAGGCCGGCTTCATGACCGACCCTGTGGGGTCCAAGACGTTTCCGTTGATCGTGGCGGGGGTCAGCGCGATCTGCGGGCTGGTGATGATGGTCAAGCCGGATGATGCGCCGGACTGGCCCGCGGTGCGCACGCTTGGCGCGCTGCTGGTGTCGATTGTCGTGCTGGTGGCCTATGCCTATACGCTGCGGCCGCTGGGCTTTTTGATCCCGACGTTCGTGGCCGCCGGTGTGCTGAGCTACCAGATCGATCCGAACGCGAAATTCGCGCTGCTGGCAGGGGCCGGCCTGTCGGTCGGTCTGTTCGTGCTGTTCAAATTCGTCCTTGGCCTCGGCCTCGTGGCGCTTCCGGGGGGCTGACGTGGATATCCTCTCCAATCTTGCGCTCGGGTTCTCGGTTGCGCTGTCGCCCTGGACCCTGATGCTGGCCATCCTCGGCTGTTTCATCGGAACCATCGTCGGCGCACTTCCGGGCCTTGGTCCGTCGAACGGCGTGGCGTTGCTGATCCCGATCACCTTTTCGATGGGGCTCGATGCGACGGCCGCCCTCGTCCTGCTGACCAGCGTCTATTACGGGGCGATGTACGGCGGGCGAATATCGTCGATCCTGCTGAACATTCCGGGTGATGAGCCTGCGATGATGACCTGTCTCGACGGCTATCCCATGGCGCGCAACGGGCGGGCGGGTGACGCGCTGGTGATCTCGGGTGTCGCGTCCTTCGTCGGCGCGCTGCTGGCGACGGTGGCCCTGATCCTGATCGCCCCCAAGCTGGCGCAGGCCGCGTATCTGTTCGGCCCGGCCGAGTATTTTGCGCTGTACCTGCTGGCGTTCTCGACGCTGGGCGGGATCGCGTCGAAGAACCAGGCGAAAGCGGCGCTGGCATCCGCCATCGGACTTGGCATCGCGATGATCGGTCTGGACAACCAGACGGGGATGCCGCGCTTTACCGGCGGCAACCTGCACCTTTACGACGGCGTCGATTTCCTTGTCGCGATCGTCGGCCTTTTCGCCGTGTCGGAAGTTTTCGTGTTCATCGAAAGCCACGGCAGGGGCAGCGCGCTGGGCGTGAAGCTGGGCAAGGTGACGATCCCGTGGCGCGATATCTGGGAGACGCGCTGGACGATGCTGCGGTCGTCCGGTCTGGGCTTTCTGGCGGGTATCCTGCCTGGGGCCGGGGCATCGCTCGGGTCGTTCCTGACCTACATGATGGAGAAGTCCATCGCGGGCGACAAGGGCGGGTTCGGCACCGGCGTCGTCAAGGGTGTGGCGGCACCGGAAGCCGGGAACAATGCCGCCGCAGGGGGGGCGCTGGTGCCGATGCTGACGCTGGGCGTGCCGGGATCGGGGACGACGGCGGTGCTTCTGGCGGTTCTGATGACGCTGAACATCACGCCGGGGCCCACGCTGTTCGCCGACCGGCCGGAGGTCGTCTGGGGCCTCATCGCCTCGCTTCTGATCGCCAACGTCGTGCTGCTCCTGATGAACGTGCCGATGGTCAAGGTCTTCGTGAAGATCCTGATGGTTCCCCCGGCGCTTCTGTTGCCGGGCGTCATGATGGTCAGCTTCGTCGGGATATATTCGCTGACCGGCAGCTATTTCGACCTGCTGCTGATGATCGCATTCGGCGTGCTGGGCTGGCTGTTCCGAAAGCTGGATATTCCGACGGTGCCGGTCATCCTCGGCATCCTTCTGGGCAACGCGATGGAGGACAACCTGCGCCGCGCGATGATCCTGTCGGACGGCGACGTGACCTTCCTGTTCTCCTCGGGCATCTCGATCGGTCTTTGGGCGGCGGCGATTCTCGGCTTCGTGGCCCCCATCTTCCTGCGGCGGGTGATCCGGAAGCCGGAGGTGCCGCAAATGGAGACGCCGGATCATGCCAAGCCGGTCGACTAGGGTCCTCGTCCCGGCCGGGGCGCTGGGCCTCGGCTGGGACGATGCCGCGCTTGAGGCGGGCCTGGCGCGCAAGCCGGACCTGATCGCCATCGATGGCGGATCGACCGACAGCGGACCCGCCTATCTGGGGCGCGGTGTCAGCAAGTATTCCCGGGCGCAGACCAAGGCGGAATGGGGCAGCCTGATCGATGCGGCGCAGAGGGCGGGATGTCCGCTGGTGATCGGGACCGCCGGAACCTGCGGGGCGGGGGCGGCGGTCGACTGGCTTGCGGAGATCACGCGGGAATGCCTGGCGGAGGCGGGGCGGTCCGCCCGCATCGCGGTGCTTTACTGTGACCGCAGGCCCGAAGACCTGTCGCGGATATGGGACGTCGTGCGCCCGCTGCCCGGCGCGCCCGATGTCACCGCCGCCGACCTTGCCGACTGCACCAACATCGTCGCCCTTGCCGGGATCGAGCAGGTGCAGGAGGCGCTAGCCACCGGCGCCGATATCGTGATCTGCGGCCGGACCACGGACACGGCCATCCTGGCGGCCCTGCCGATCGCCTGCGGCGCCGACCCGGGTGGCGCATGGCACGGGGCGAAGGTCGGGGAATGCGGGGCGCTGTGCTGCACGCATCCCGATACCGGCGTGATCGAGCTGGAGTTCGACGCGACCGGGTTCACGGTCACGCCGATGGCGGAGGCGAGCGTGGCGACGGTCCGGACGGTCGCGGCGCACATGCTCTATGAGAATGCCGACCCGATCATCCTGCACGAGCCGGGCGGTCATCTCGACGTCTCCGGTGCGACATACCGTGCGTTGGGCAAGTCGGTGCGCGTCGAAGGGTCCGTCTGGGTACCCGGAGCCTATACGGTCAAGCTGGAGGCGGCGCGTGTGGCGGGCCTTGGCGTCATGTCCCTCGTGCTGGTCCGCGATCCGCGCTACGTCGCACAGATTGCTGCTTGGTGTGCTTCGCTGATGGCGCGGGCGCGCAGACGGGTGGCGGAGCGGATGGGCGATGTCGCCTACGATCTGGAAGTGCGATCCATCGGGGTGGACGCGACGCTGGGGGCGTTGGAACCGGGGCATGCGGTGCCCAACGAGGTCGGTGTGATGGCGCAGGTCATCGCGCCCGACGGTGCGACCGCGCGGGAGGTGGCGAAGATCGTCAACCCGCTGCTGCTGCATCATCCCCTGACGGCAGAGGAACCGATGCCGACCTTCGCGTTTCCGTTCTCGCCGCCGGAAGTGGACCTCGGGCCGCAGTACGAGTTCGTTCTGCATCACGTCCTGCCGCTGAGCGATCCGATGGACGGCTTCCGGTTGGAGGTTTTCGATGCCTGACCTCGGGGATGTGGCGATGCGGATCCGGTCCAAGAACGCGGGGCCGTTCTGGATCACGATCGACATCTTCTGCGATGCGGAGGGGTTCGCGCGTGTCCGCGCCATTCCCACCGAAGGGTTCTGTGCCCGCTTGGGCGTCAGCGACCTGAAACGCTTCGATCTCGAGGAACTCCACGTCGTCAAGCTGAGCTTGCCGCGTCCACAGGTTCAGGGCAGCGCACGCGACCGCGACATGCACGGCGCGGCGCTGGCGGAGGTGTTGCGAGGGATGCCGGTCTAGTCGGCAGGGGGACGGACTGTCGCGCTGGCATGCGCCGACACCGTGCCGTCCATTTGGCCACGGGCGCCGTCATCTCACGACCGTAGCCCCGTTCCGGGGGTTGTCCGCAGGACATGCGGCCCGAACCATGTTTGGGCCACACTCCTGATGCGTGAAATTCACCCATCGAAATCAGGGGTAAATGGTGGGCG
>JBARXR010000032.1:0-3790 GCA_049647445.1 Jannaschia sp.
GTCTTCCTGGCCTACAGCGCCTATGCAAGCTGCGGCCTTCTGTTCGTGATGCACGGCGACGGCAACGCGTTCCAGTATCTCTGGCCGAACCGCCCCTTGATAAACGACAGCGCGTCGATCCTGATCGGCACCGGCCTGATCGTTTTCGGCGGGCACTTCAGCCGCGTGTTCCTGCAAACCCGGATACACAACCCGGTCTTCGATGCGCTGATCCTCGCGGTCATGGGCATCGGGCTGGCGCTTGCTGCCTCCGCCGTGATCGTGGATCCCCAGTGGGTCAAGAAGACCCTCATCCTCTTCGCGTTCGTGAGCCTCGTGCTTTATGCGGTGGCCGGGTTCAACGCGGCGCGCAAACGGTTCCGCGAGGTTCGGTTCTACGTGCTTGCCTGGGCCGGTGCCGTGATCTCGAGCGGGATCATGACGTCGCGCCACTGGTTCGGGTTCGATATTTCTCAGGAGGCGCAATACAACTCCATGCGCATCGTTCTGGTGATGGACGCGGCGCTGATGGGCCTGGCCATCCTCGACCGTATCGAACAGCTCAAGCGCACCCGTGAGCGATCGTTGCAGACCTCGCTGGAGGTGACCCGGCGCAACCTTGCGCTGTCGACGCGCCTGCGGGAGCTGGAGAAGCGCTATGACCTTGCGCTCGAACTCGGCGAGCGGCGGGAGCGGGATATCGCGGATGTCGTCCACGACCTGCGGCAGCCGATCCACGCGCTGCGCCTGAGCGTTCAGACGGCGGTGGCCGACCCGTCGGGTCCGGTGGCGCCGGGCGATGTCGAAGAGACATTCAGCTATCTCGAGAACCTCGTCGAAAGCTATCTGGACGGCCCGCGCGCGCAAGGTGCGATGTCGCGCGCCAGGCCCGGGTCGGAGGGGCCGGAACTGCACGCGGTCGACACCGTGCTCCAGGGCCTGCGCGACCTGACCGAGGCGGACGCCCGCCTGCGGGGCGTGGACCTGAGGATCGTTCCGTCGGGACTGCGCACGCCGGTGCCGCCTTTGCACCTCATGCGGCTTTTGTCGAACCTCGTGCGCAATTCCCTGCGACACGCGGGTCCGGGCAAGGTCCTCGTCGGGCTGCGCCGCGCGGGTCCGGGACGGGCAAGGCTGGAGGTCCACGATACCGGTCCGGGCCTGAACGAGGCCGACTTCGCGCGGGCGGTGCAGCGATCCGTGCGCCTGCGGCCGCACGGCGACGCCGAGGGACGGGGACTTGGGCTGTCCATCGTGACGGACCTTTGCACCGAGCACGGCCTCTCGCTGCACCGCCTGCCGCGCCCCGACGGCGCCGGGCTGAGCCTTGCGATCGTCCTGCCCGTCGTCCCGGACGAACCGTCCGCTTCGGCGTCCGTCCGGCACGATACGTCCTAGCCGACGATTTCCAGCAGAAGGGCGCGGGTATTCCGGGCCGTCATCTCGACCGGATTTCCACCGGTGCTCGGATCCTTGAGGGCACCGGCCACGATCCGGTCGATGTCGGGGGTTTCGATCCCGAGACCGGCCAGGGTTTCCGGTATGTCGAGCGACGCGTTCAACCCGTCGACGTAGGTGCAGAACCCCGCATAGCCACCGGAAATTCCCAGATAATCAGCGGCATGCCCGATGCGATCCTCGATTGCCGGTCTGTTGAACCGCAGGACCGCAGGCATGCAGACGGCGTTCGTCGTGCCGTGGTGGGTGTGGTAGATCGCGCCGATCGGATGGGACAGGGCGTGAATTGCGCCAAGGCCCTTCTGGAACGCGGTCGCCCCCATCGCGGCGGCGGACATCATGTTCGCGCGCGCGTCGAGGTCGGTCCCGTCGGCATAGGCACGCGGCAGGAACTCCTTCACCAGGCGCATCCCCTCGAGCGCGATGCCCTGGGACATGGGATGATAATGCGGGGAGCAGAACGCCTCGACACAATGGGCGAAGGCGTCGAGGCCGGTCCCCGCGGTGATCGCCCTCGGCATCCCGACGGTCAGTTCGGGGTCGCAGATGACGACGCTCGGCAGGACCTTCGGGTGGAAGATGATCTTTTTCTCCGAGGTCACCGAATTGGTGATGACCGATGCGCGCCCAACCTCGGAGCCGGTCCCGGCGGTCGTCGGCACGGCAACGATGGGGGCGATGGCGTCGGCGTCCGCACGGGTCCACCAATCACCAATATCCTCGAAATCCCACAGCGGGCGGGTCTGACCCGCGAGGAATGCAATCAGTTTTCCCAGATCGAGACCGGAGCCGCCGCCGAAGGCGACGACACCGTCGTGGCCACCGTCCTTGTAGGCCTTGACGCCCGCCTCGGCGTTCTTTTCGTTCGGATTGGGATCGACATCGGCAAAGATCGCGCGACCGAGGCCACCCGCCTCCAGCAGGTCGAGGGTCGCCGTCGTGATGTCCATCCTGGCCAGGCCACGATCCGTGACGAGGAGCGGCTTGCGGATGTTCGCCGCGCGGCAGGCCTCGGCGATTTCGGCGATCCGACCTGCGCCGAAACGGATGGCGGTCGGATAGGACCAATTGGCGGTTAGGGGCATCTGGTCAGGCTTTCTTGAGGTGATAGGACTTGGGACGGGTGAGGTTGTGATAGCCGATGACGGACAGGCCGCCGCCGCGCCCCGTGTCCTTGCACCCGGTCCAGCACAGACCGGGATCGAGGTAATCGGCGCGGTTCAGGAAGACGGTGCCGGTTTCGATCCGGTCGGCAATCGCCTCGGCGCGGGCGGCATCTTGCGTCCAGAGCGAAGCCGTCAGGCCATAGTCGCTGTCGTTCATCAGGCGGATCGCCTCGGCGTCGTCCCTGACGGGCATGATGCCGACAACGGGGCCGAAACTTTCCTCGCGCATCACGCGCATCCGGTGTGTGACGTTCGTGAGGATCTGCGGCATCAGATAGGCGCCGCCGTCGTTCGGGAACAGCGCCGGGTCGATGTGTGGCGTGGCGCCCGCGGCGATCGCGTCGCGCGTCTGGTCGCGGACATGATCGGCGAAGCGCAGATGCGCCATGGGACCGAGCGTGGTTTCGGGGTCCAGCGGATCGCCCAGCCTGTAGCCGCTCACGATGGCCACGGCCTTTTCGACGAAAGCGTCGAACAGGGGTTCGATCACATAGATCCGTTCGATCCCGCAGCAGCATTGGCCCGCGTTGAACATCGCCCCGTCGATCAGCGTGTCGACGGCTGCGTCCAGGTTGGCGTCGTCCATCACATAGCCCGGGTCCTTGCCGCCAAGTTCAAGCCCGATCCCGGTGAACGTTCCGGCGGCGGCCCGCTCCATGGCCTGTCCGCCGCCGACGGACCCGGTGAAGTTCACGAAGCCGAACGCGCGGGCGGCGATCAGGTCGGCGGTCGTCCCGTGGTCGAGAAACACGTTCTGGAACACGTCCTCCGGGATACCTGCCGCGTGAAACGCGGTCGCCATCCGCTCGCCCACCAGAGGGGTCTGCGAAGCGTGCTTCAGCAGGACGGCATTTCCCGCGATCAGGGCGGGTGCGACAGTGTTGATCGCGGTCATATACGGATAGTTCCAGGGCGCCACGACCAGCACGAGGCCGTGCGGCACCCGCTTGATGACGCGGCGAAAGGCGGCGCTGTCCTCGATCACGAGGGGCGCCAAGGCTTCCGGGGCGATCTGCGCCATGTAGGTCGCGCGTTCGTTGAAGCCGCCGAATTCCCCGCCATAGCGGACGGGACGGCCCATTTGTCGGGCGAGTTCCGGCACGATCTCGTCGTTCATCCGGCCCACGGCGGCGACGCCTGCCTGAACCAGCGCGATCCGCTCTGCGAGGGGCCGTGCCGCCCAGCCC
>JBARXR010000033.1:0-2815 GCA_049647445.1 Jannaschia sp.
CGATGCGGGACGATTTGATCGAGATCTTCAACGCGGGCCTGCGGCGGGCGGATCCTGCAGCGGCCGTGGCCGAGGCGCTGGACGGCGCGCGGCGGCCCGACCTGATCCTTGCGATCGGCAAGGCTGCTTGCGCCATGGCGCGCGCCGCACTCGCGCGCTTTCCCGCGACCGCCTGCCTGATCGTCACCAACCCGGAAAACGCCGGTGCCGTGCCGGGCGCGGACGTCATGCTGGGCGGGCATCCGGTGCCGGATGCAGGGTCCCTCGCCGCCGGAGAGGCGCTTTTGGCAGCGGCGGGTGCGCTCGCGTCCGGGCACCACTGTCTCGTGCTGATCTCCGGCGGCGGCTCCGCTCTTGCGGTGGCCCCGGTCGAGGGCGTGGGCCTTGCGGAGAAAGCCGAGCTGTCGCGCCTTCTCCTTGGTGCCGGGCTGGACATCAAGGCGATGAACCTCGTTCGCCAGAACGTCAGTCGCCTCAAGGGCGGCGGGCTTGCGCGGGCGCTCGCTCCGGCCACGGCGGAGGCGCTCATCCTGTCGGACGTGGTGGACGACGATCTGGCGGCCATCGCCTCCGGCCCGATGGTGCCGCCGCTGGGCGACGCGGCGGCTGCCCGAGCCGTCCTGGAGGCGGCCGGTCTGTGGGATCGCACGCCGCTGTCCTGTCAGGCAGCGCTGCGAAGGCCCGGGTCTTCGGCGACGCCCATTGTTCCCTGTACGCTCGTCGGGTCCAACCGGCTGTCCGCCGAGGCGATGCTGGCGGCGGCGCCGGGGGCCCATCTCGATCCTGTCCCGCTCGAAGGCGATGTAGCCGAAGCGGCCATGCGCGTGAGTCGCGCGGCGAGGACCCGGGAGGGCCTGACGCTCTGGGGCGGCGAGCCGACGGTCCTGCAGCGGGGACAGGGCAGGGGTGGCCGCAATCAGGAACTGGCACTGCGCGTCGCCGTGGCCCTGCGCGGCATCGGGCGACCTTGGGCGTTTCTGTCGGCTGGCACCGATGGCCGCGACGGTCCCACCGATGCGGCGGGGGCGATCGTCGATGACGGCACGCTGGCGCGGGCGGCGGCGGCCGGTCTCGATATCGAGGCGAGGCTGGCCGACAACGACAGCTATCCGGTGCTGGCGGCAAGCGGCGATCTGCTGATGACCGGGGGGACCGGGACGAATGTGGCCGACCTTCAGATTCTGTGGGTTGGGTCGCCTGACGCCATAGGCTAGACCATCGACATGATCTTGCGCACCATCACCCTTCTTGTCGTCGGCGTCGCGGTGGCTGCCGCGGTGTACGTTCGCCTTGCCCCTATGGATCCGGATGTCTGGAACGTGAACCCGGAGACAACGGGCCGGACCGGCAAGCCCAACGACTATCTGGTGGGCCCCGGCGGCGACCGCGAAGCGATCGAGACCGACGTCGCCCCGGCGGAATTGCAGCGTCGGCTGGACGATCTGCTGCTTGCCATGCCGCGCACGGAACGTCTCGCCGAGATGCCGCAGGAGGGCCTCTGGACCTACGTGCAGCGCAGCGCGATCATGGGCTTTCCCGATGCGATCACCCTTCGCATCACGCCCGACGGGGCCGGCAGCCGCCTCGTGATCTGGAGCAGGTCGCGTTACGGTCAGTCCGATCTTGGAGTGAATGCCGCGCGGGTGCGCACCCTGCTGGAGCAGGCCGGCCTCAGCTGAGGCCGCGCGGCATCGAAGGTTGTCCTCAGTAGGGCATCGGATGCGCGCGGTGCAGATCGTCGATGTCCGACACCAACTCCTCCGACATCTCCATGTCCTGAGCCTTCAGGCCATGCGCCAGTTGCTCGACCGTCGTCGCCCCGAGGATGGCGGAACAGGCGAAGGGCCGCGTCTGAAGCCACGCCAAAGCCATATGCACCGGGTCGACGCCGTGCGTGCGGGCAAGGGCCACGTATTTCTCGGCTATCTCGCCCGCGCGCGCGTTCCACCGTCCCCCGAGCCCCTCGCTGATCGATTTGCGGGACCCGGCGGGGACAGCGCCGTTCGCGTATTTGCCCGTCAGCATCCCCGTTGCGAGCGGTGAAAAGGCCAGCATCGTGACTGCATCATGGGCCATCAGTTCGCACAGGTCGGTGTCGGCCATGCGGCACATCAGCGAATATTCGTTCTGCAATCCCACGGGACGCGCCGCGCCCTGTCCGCCGAGCGAGATCCACTTGTCCATCCCCCAGGCGGATTCGTTCGACAGGCCGAAACTGCGGATCGTTCCACGCGCGATCTCTTTCTCGAGTGCGGCGACACTTTCGGCCATGTCGTCCAGTATCGCCGTGCGCTCTCCCTCGGGCCGGTAGGTCCAGTTCTTGCGGAACATGTAGCTGCCGCGGTTTGGCCAGTGGAACTGGTAGAGGTCGATGGTCTCGGACCTGAGCCGCTTGAGGCTACCTTCGATCGCTTTTGGAATCGACGCGGGCGAAATCGGTGCACCGTCGCGCGCTTGGCTTCCCGCGCCGCTGTGCTTGGTCGCGATCCGGATGCGACCCTTGCCGCCCGCTGCGACCCAGTTGCCGATGATCGTTTCCGTCAGGCCTATCGTTTCGGCCCGGACCGGGTTCACGGGATACATCTCTGCCGTATCCAGCCACGTCACCCCTGCGTCGACCGCCATGTCGATCTGGGCATGTGCCTGTGCCTCTGGCGTCTGGGTGCCGAAGGTCATCGTGCCCAGCATGATTTCCGAGATCGTGTCGTGCTGGCCAAGGGGGACGGTGCGCATGGAATTCCTTTCAGGGGATCGCCTTCGATCCCAATGTGGTCCGCGCAATCGGGGCCGTCCACCCCGCACCGTCGACTGAGAC